>DASTWT010000233.1:0-3542 GCA_035765815.1 Luteimonas sp.
GGTGGCTCCAGGTGGTGCCTCCCAGTGGGCAGCCCATCAGCGAAAACGCGAAGGCGACGAGCGCGGCGAGCTTGGCGACGAGCATGGTGGTTCCCTCCTGTCGATGCACGGCACGGCGCGGCGTGCGCGCCGCGCGCGTCACATGTTGCGGAACAGCGTCATGAACGGCTGGCTGACGGCGAGCGTCTCCGGCCGGTTGCGCAGGCGCAGGATGCCGCGGCCGTTTTCATCGCGGGCCACCGCGGCGACGGCCCGCAGGTTGACGATCGTGGAGCGGTGGACCTGCTTGAACACCGCAGGGTCGAGCCGCTCCAGCAGTTCGCGGATCGGCGTGCGCAGCAGCGCCTCGCCCTCCGCGGTGACCACCGAGGTGTACTTGTCGCTGGCGCGGAAGTAGGCGACGTCGTCCACGAGCACCAGGCGCGTCTCGCGGCCGGCGCTCGCGGTGAGCCAGGTCAAGGGCTCGCGCGCGTCGTCGCCGCGGCGCGCCAGCGACGGGCCGAGGCGTTCGACCAGCGCGGCCATCGCGGCGGCATCGGCTTCGCCGCGCGCCTGCAGGCGTTGCACGGTCGCGGCCAGGCGGTCCGGGGCGATCGGCTTGAGCAGGTAGTCCACGGCGCCGTGCTCGAACGCGTCGATCGCGTACTGGTCGTAGGCCGTGGTGAACACGATGTGGGTGCGCGGGCTCGCCTCGGCGGCTGCCGCCGCGACTTCCAGGCCGGTGAGGCCGGGCATGCGGATGTCGAGGAAGGCGACGTCGGGCTGGTGTTCGGCGATCGCTTCCAGCGCGCCGGCGCCGTCGTCGCAGGCGGCGACGACCTCGAGTTCCGGCCAGGCCTCGGCGAGGCGCGCGAGCAGCGCCTCGCGCAGCAGCGCTTCGTCCTCGGCGACGACGGCGGTCCAGCGGCGGTCGGACAGGTGCTGCTCAGCCACGGCGAGCGCCCCCCGCCATCGTCGCGCCCGCACTGCCGGCGGGACCCGCGGCCGGCACGCTGATCGTCGCCGCCACGCCGTTCGGGAAGTTGCCGGCGACCGCCAGCGACGCGGCGTTGCCGTACAGCAGCTGCAGGCGCTCGCGCACGTTGCGCAGGCCGATGCCGGTGCCGCTGGTCTTGCCGGCGTTCTTGCCGGTGAAGCCTTCGCCGTCGTCGGCGACCGTGACCGCGACGCTATCGCCGTCGCTGCGGCGCGCGCGGATCCACACGGTACCGCCGCCGCTGCGCGGTTCCAGGCCGTGCTTGATCGCGTTCTCCACCAGCGTCTGCAGCATCATCGGCGGCAGGGGCGTGGGCAGCAGTTCGTCCGGCACGTCGAGCTGCACTTCCAGGCGCGGTCCCATGCGGATCTTGAGGATCTCGAGGTAGGCGACTGCGCGTTCCAGTTCCTCGCCGAGGGTGGACGGATCCTCCTGCGTGCGCGGCAGCGAGTGGCGCAGGTAGTCGATCAGGTGCCCGAGCATCTCGTCGGCGCGCTGCGGATCCTGGCGCGTCAGCAATTGCGCGCTGGCCAGCGTGTTGTAGAGGAAGTGCGGCTCGACCTGCGCGTGCAGCAGGCTCAGCTTCGCCTGGGTGAGCTCCTTCTCGGTGACCGTCTGCGCGGCGGCGGCCTGTTCGCGGCGTCGGCGCTCGGCGACGCGACGGGTGATGGCGCGCGCGATCGCTTCGGCGTTCTCCAGGTTGGTGCCGTCGTCGACGCGGAACAGGTCGGTCCACGCGGGGCTTTCCGGCTCGCAGATCAGGGTCACGCTGCCGCTGTCGTGGTTGGGCGTGACGGTCGCGAGCAGCTGGTTGCGCGGCGTGCCGAACCATTCCAGCGGATTCCAGCGGCCGAGCGCGTAGGCCCCGTAGGGGTTGGGGCGGGCCACCTTGGCGCTGACCTGCAGGCTGTCCCGCGCGCTGTGCACCTGCTCGACGTTGGGCAGCTCGCGGATCGCGGCGTCCAGCAGGTCGAAGGCCTCGCCGGCCTCGAACGGGATCTCGATCTGCCGGCGCTGGCGGTTGGCCAGCGCGCTGGCGTCGATGCGACCGGCGATCAGGCGCACGCGGTTGAGGTGCGAGAACACGCCGGTGACCACGAGGCCGGCGGCGATGAAGCAGGCCAGCACGATCGGCGCTTCGACCTGCCCGATGATCGGCAGCGTCGACCACAGCGCGGCCGCGAGCAGGAACACCAGGGCCCAGGCGGCGAGGAGGCGGAGCAGGAAGAAGGCGCTGCGGATCACGTGGGTGGCCGATCGAGGAATTCCGGCCAGCATAGCCACGCGCCGCCACGGCGCCAGCGGGCGTCGACGGAGCCCAACGGGGGCGGACGAAGGGCCGTTTCACGATGCTGAAGGAATCCCAACAGCGCCGGCGCAGGGGGGTGGGCGATGCTTGAAAGGCAGGCCCGCTTCCCTACCTACGCCGCATCCGCGGCCCCGCCGCGCATTCGACCGATGGAGGAACGCATGAACAAGCTCACCCGCTACGGCCAGCTGGCCGGCCAGGCCCAGGACCCGATGCGCCAGCTCCTCGACCGCCTGTTCGACGGCGGCCTGTTCCAGACCGGCGGCGACGAGTCGTCCGTCGTGACCAGCCAGTGGATGCCGTCGGTGGACATCCGCGAGGAGGCTGGCCGCTTCGTGCTCTACGCCGACATCCCGGGCGTGGACCCGCAGGACATCGAGGTGCAGATGGACAAGGGCCTGCTCACGATCAAGGGCGAGCGCCGCGCGGAGGCCACCGCCGACACCGAGCGGTACTCGCGCGTCGAGCGCGTGCACGGCAGCTTCCACCGCCGCTTCGCCCTGCCCGACAGCGCCGACCCGGACGGCATCACCGCCTCGGGCAGCAACGGCGTGCTCCGGATCGAGATTCCCAAGCGCCCGGAATCGACGCCGCGCCGGATCCAGGTGGGCAATACCCTGAATTCCTGAGCGGGGCAGTTCGACGGGGAGGGGGCCGCCGCGTTCGCGCGGCGGTCCTTTTAATCGCGCGCGGCGGCCCCATCCTGCTGGTACGCCCCCGGAGGAAAGCGCATGGCCAGCTACCGCAAGGATCCCGACGCGATCGCCCGGCTCACCCCGGAGCAGTACCGCGTCACCCAGGAGAGCGCCACCGAGCGCCCCGGCACCGGCGAGCACCTGCACGAGAAGCGCCCGGGCATCTACGTCGACATCGTGTCGGGCGAGCCGCTGTTCGCGTCCTCGGACAAGTTCGAGTCCGGCTGCGGCTGGCCGAGCTTCACGAAGCCGATCGAGCCGGCGCACGTGCAGGAACTGCGCGACACGACCCACGGCATGATCCGCACCGAAGTGCGCTCGGCCCACGGCGACAGCCATCTCGGCCACGTGTTCACCGACGGCCCGCGCGACCGCGGCGGCCTGCGCTACTGCATCAATTCCGCATCGCTGCGCTTCATCCCGCGCGAACGCATGGAAGCGGAAGGTTACGGCGCGTACCTCGGCCAGGTGGAGGACATCGCATGACGACCGAACGCGCCATCCTCGCCGGCGGATGCTTCTGGGGCGTGCAGGAACTGCTGCGCAAGATGCCCGGCGTGGT
>DASTWT010000234.1:0-6921 GCA_035765815.1 Luteimonas sp.
GCGATGTACTCGGCGGCGATGTCGAGCCCGCGCGACGGCGTCCCGCGCCCTTCCAGCGCATCCGAGGCCAGGAACGAGAGGTGCCCGCGCATTTCGTCGGCGGAGATGGTGGACAGCAGCTGCGACTGCGCCGGCGACAACGACGGCTCGGCGGGCGGCGGCGCCGGCCTGGGCGCCTGCGTGGCGCATGCGGCGAGCGTGACCGCGAGGAAAGCGACCTGCAAGGCCCGGATCGACGACATCGACGCTTCTCCCCTTTCGATCCGTCGAGTCTAGCGCGGCGTCCGCCGCCCTCCTACGCGCCGGCGCCTCGATGTGCCACAGGTCATGGCCCGGGCGTCGCCACCGCCGCGGCGATTCGGCCGACTTCAGCGATCACGGCGCTGGCGCCCTCGCCATCCGCCGGCGTTTCGGCGTAGTAGGCGGTGACGAGCAACGGCGGACGGCCCGGCGGCCAGGCGATTCCGATGTCGTTGAACACCGCGTTGTTCGAGGTGCCGGTCTTGTCGCCGACGCGCCAGCCTTTCGGCAAGCCGGCGCGCAGGCGCGCGTCGCCGGTGCGCGTGGCCTCGATCCAGGCGACCAGCTGCGCCTTCGACGCCGCCGACAGCGTGTCGCCCAGCAGCACCGCCTGCAGGTCGCGCAGCATCGCCGCGGGCGTCGTCGTGTCGCGCGGATCGCCGGGCATGGCTTCGTTGAGGATGGTCTCGCGGCGGTCGAGGCGGCTGGTGTCGTCGCCGAGCGCGCGCGCGAACGCGGTCCAGCCGGCCGGGCCGCCGATCCGGTCGAGCAGGAGGTTGCCGGCGGTGTTGTCGCTGAGCGTGATCGCGGCTTCGCAGACTTCCGCCAGCGTCATGCCCGGCGCGCCCACATGCTTTTCGGTGACGGGCGAGTACGACACCAGGTCGGCCTTCGCGAACTCGATGCGCTGGGCCAGGTCGAGCTCGCCGCGGTCGACGCGCGCCAGCACCGCCGCCACCGCGAGCAACTTGAACGTGCTGCACATCGGGAAGCGTTCCTCGTCGCGATGGTTGATGCGGCGGCCGGTGGCGGTGTCGAGGATGGCGACGCCGAGGCGGCCGCCGTGCGCCTGCTCGAGCGCCTTGAGGCGTTCGAGCGGCTCGCCCGCGCTGGTGGCGGGGGACCCCGCCGCGGCGGCGTGCAGCGACCACATCGGGAGCAGGAGGCCCCCAGCCAGCGCGCCCTGCAGAAAAATGCGGCGTTGCATGGAGTCCTCCGACATTCGGGCCGTCCGGGTCATCCTGCGCCCGCAACTTGTCTTTCGTTCTCATTTTGGGTACATTTGTTCTCAAATAAAGAACATGAAGCCCCTTATCCGCCACCTGCTGGGCGAAACCCGGACGGCCATCCTGGCCGCCCTGTTGCTGCGTCCCGAAACGTCGCGGCACGTGCGCGATCTCGAACGGACCACCGGCCTTTCGGCGGGAAGCCTGCACCGGGAA
The DNA here is from genome assembly GCA_035765815.1 of Luteimonas sp. Taxonomy (GTDB): domain Bacteria; phylum Pseudomonadota; class Gammaproteobacteria; order Xanthomonadales; family Xanthomonadaceae; genus Cognatiluteimonas. Next base: position 1,464 of record DASTWT010000234.1, read on the forward strand.
CTGACGGCGCTCGTGGCACTGGGCATTCTGCAGCGCGAGCAAATCGGGCGCCAGGTGTTTTACCGCGCCAACCCGGATTGCACGGTCCTGCCGGAATTGACCGGCCTGCTGCGCAAGACAGCAGGGCTCGTCGACATCCTGCGCGAAGCACTCTCGCCGCTGTCCGACCGTATCGACTTCGCGTTCGTCTATGGCTCGATGGCCAAGGGAAATCCCCATGCCCACAGCGACGTGGACCTGATGGTCGTCGGCCCAATCGGCTTCTTCGACGTGGTGCTGGCACTGCAGCAAGCCCAGGAAGCCATCGGGCGCGACATCAATCCAACCATCCTGAGCCGCCAGGACTTCAGGGAGCGTCGCGCCCAGCGAGACGGTTTCATGGCCACAATCTTGAAGGAGCCGAAGCTCTGGCTGCTGGGAAGCGCGGATGAGCCTGGATAACCTGGTCAAGACCCATCAGCTCGCACCGCACACGCCACGGCCGATCGAAGTCCAGCGCCTGCTGTGCGCGGCGCATCGCAACCTGGCGGATGCGCAGGCCGCGGGAATCAGCGACGAGACGCGTTTCGACTGCGCCTACAAGACGATCATGCAGTGCGCGCTGGCCGGACTGCTTGCAAATGGCTATCGGCCCGCCACCAGCACGCCCGGACATCACCAGACGATGATCCAGGCGCTGCCGTTGACCCTCGGCGTCGGTCGCGAAAGCTGGATCGTGCTCGATGCCCTGCGCAAGAAGCGCAACGTCAACGACTACTCCGGCGATCTGATGGAACCCGCGGCGGTGCTCGAATGCATCGCGCGCGCGAAGGACCTGCTGGCCCGAACCCAGGACTGGCTAGCCCGGCACAGGCCGGAATTCCTCCAGGAAAGCGCGTCCTAGGCTCAGACCGCGACGAACGCCTTGCCGGCCAGCGACGCCGCGAAGCCGTCGTGCGCCGCGTGCACCTCGGCCCAGTGCGGCAGCGCCTTCATGCGGCCGACCCAGGCGCGGATGTTCGGGAACGCCGCGAACGCGCAACCCACGAGCTCGCCCATGACCACCATCTCCACGCCCACGTAATCGGCCAGCGTCACGCGGTCGCCGCACAGGAAGGCGTTGCCGCGGCCGAGGAAATGCGAGTCGAGCACGCCCAGCCAGCGCAGCGCCTTCTCGCGGCCCCACTCGACGGTGGCCGCGTGCGCTTCGTCGCTGCGGCGCCTGTGGTGCGGGAACAGCTGCGGATAGACCAGGCCGTAGCCGAAATCCTTGTAGTAGTTGCCGTAGAACCAGGCCATCGCCTCGTCCACGCGGGCGCGCGCCTGCAGATCGGCGGGATACGCCTTCGAGCCGGTCTTCGCCGCCAGGTAGCGCAGGATCGCCGCGCTCTCGGTGAGCACGAAGCCGTCGTCGTCCAGCACCGGCACCAGCGCGTTCGGGTTGATCGCCTTGTACTCGGGCGCGTGGTGCGCGCCGGTCATCAGGTCGACGAGCTGGTAGTCGAGCGCGATGCCCTCGTGCGCGGCGAACAGCATCACCATGCGGCTGACGGTGGAGGCGGGATGGAAATAGAGCTTCATGGGTCGTCTCCGTGGCAAATGTCGGAAGTGGATGCTCGCATCGATGCGGGGCCGGTGTGGCGCCTGCCGGGCGCGCGCTAGCGCAGGCGCCAGCCCCACCAGCCGAACAGGAACGCCAGGAAGGCGACGCCCCCGAGCCAGGGCAGGATCGTGCGCGACGGCCGTCGTGCAGCGGTGGCGCTGCCAGGCGCTCGCGACGCCGCCTGGTCACGCACGCCGTCAGGTCTGGCAACCGGCGGCGGGGACGGCATCGCAGGCGTGGGAGGCGCGGCACCTGCCGCGCCCGCGCCCTGGCTTCCGCCGGGCTGCCAGAAGAGCAACGGTCGGCCTCCCTGCCGCGCTACCGCGCAATCCACGCCCGGCCAGACCACGAGGCCGTAGTTGTAGTTCGCCACGGCCACGTCGGCGCAATGGTCGCCATCCACGTCGCCGGCGGCGATCGGCGTCTTGCCGCCCCACGTCATGTACGGGCCGGGGAAATTCGCTTCCCGGGTCAGCCAGCCATTGTCCCCGGCGAAATAGCCGATGCTGCCCCCGCTGCGCAGCAGGATCAGGTCGTCGCGCTCGTCGCCGTTGAGGTCGAACGCGATGCTCGAGTCCGGAATGTCGGCGTCGTCCTGGATGTCCGCCGACAGCAGCTGCTCCGGCGGCGCGAGCGTTCCGTCGCCCTGCTGCCGGTAGAGATAGAGGCCATGCGCGTCGAAGTCGTAGCTCGATCCGCCCACGACCATGTCGTCGCGGCCGTCGCCCGTGAAGTCGCCGACGGAGACGGTGTAGGTCGAAATGAAGTTCGGCGCGCGCGGGTAGTCCACGCCCGGCAGGAACCAGCCGTGTCCGTCGTTGAGGAAGACCTCGACACCGTTGGAGAGGCCCTGCAGCCAGGAGAAGGCCACGTCGGTGAGGCCGTCGCCATTGAGGTCGCCCTGCTTGAGCTCGATTTCGCCGTCGGACAACGTCGACATGTAGCGCTGGCGGCTGAAGGTCTTCGTCGCGTCGCCGAAATAGACGGTGAGGCCCCAGCGCTCGTCGCCCCCGGTGTCGTTCATCGCGACGATGTCCTGGTGGCCGTCGCGGTCGAGGTCGAACACGGTGAAAGCGTCGCCGGAAGTGGCCCCCGTGGTGTTGGCCACCTTGCGCACGCTGAAGCTCGAGGTGCGACTTCCGTAGACCAGCGACAGGCCCGGCCGGCGTCCGACGATGATGTCGTCCACGCCGTCGCCGTCCAGGTCCGCCGCCGTCATCGCGGTGTGCGTGCGCAGGCCGACCATGGGATCGTTCGCCCCCTCCTCGTCGGCGGTCGAGTACGCAAGCACGCGCGGCGTGGCCAGGGTCCCGTCGGCCGCCTGGAGGTAGAGGTAGAGCCGCCAGTCGGCATCGGGATTCAAGCCCGACTGGTACGTCGTCGTGGCCATCACCACGTCCTTGCGCCCGTCGCCGTTGAAGTCGCCGATGGCGACGGCGTCGACCCAGGAATCCGTCATGGGATAGATGCGGGCCGTACCGAGCGTGGCAGCCCCGGACGCACCGCCTGCGAGCAGCCCCAGGGCAAGTACGGCCAGAGCTTGGAAGCGCGAAAGGCGTAGCGTCATGTCCGGGCGCATATGGAGCGAGCACGCAGGATAACAGGAGACCCCCGCGAATCCGTGCCGTGCGTCCCGATCGACGGATCTGGCGCTATCCTCCGGCCACCACCGCCACCGCCCGGAGGCCCGTCATGTGCTACTCCGCGATGGTCTACGCCGAGCACCGCAAGTTCCAGCGCGAGACCGGATCCACCCTGGACATCGCCAGTTACGTGCGCCTGTTCTGGACCGAGCGCGGCAAGGACCCGACCGGCAAGCGCCCGCGCGCGCCTCGTGCGGTCGAGCGCGATCTGCTCGAGCACGGCCCGCCCGAGCTCGCCGAACTGGTGCGCGAATGGGACACGCGCGAGATCCGCGCGCTCGAGCAGGAGATCTTCGCCCAGCGCAAGCGCGTGGCCGATGCCGAGCGCAAGCTGCGCGTGAAGCCGACGAAGGCCGCCCAGAACGACGTGCGCATCGGCACCGACAAGGTGGCGCGCGCGCTCGCGCGTCTGGCCGATCTGCGCCGCCGCGAGCCGGAGGACCGCGACTACCGCATCTATCCCGGTTCCTACGCGCCGGTGATCGTCAGCGAAGGCGGCAAGCGCGTCGTCAAGCCCATGCGCTACCAGTGCCGCCCCGCCGGCAAGCCCGCGTTCTACGACAGCAAGTTCCCCGGCACCTACAACGCGCGCCGCGACAGCCTCGACGGCTTCTGGAAGCCGCTGTTCGGCCATTCGCACGGCGTGATGGTCGCCACCCGCTTCTACGAGAACGTCCCCGGCGCCGACGGCCGGAACCGCGTGCTCGAATTCATCCCGCGCGACGGCGCGCCGATGCTGATCGCCTGCCTATGGTCGCGCTGGACCGACCCGACCGGCGTCGAGCCCGAGCTGCTGTCGTTCGCCGCCATCACCGACGAGCCGCAGCCCGAAGTCGCCGCCGCCGGCCACGACCGCACCATCATCAACCTCAAGCCCGAGCACCTCGACGCGTGGCTGGACCCGCGCGGCGACGTGGCGGCGATGATGGCCATCCTGGACGACAAGGCGCGGCCGTACTACGAGCACCGCGAAGCCGCGTGACGCGGCGCGGCCGCCGCGGCGCTCGCGCCCGGGTTACGGCATCAGGCGCGCGACGATCTCGTCGGCGTGCTTCTCCATCAGGCCCTCGGTGGTGCCCCAGGCCGAGAGGTTGGTCGTTTCGACTTCGAAGCTGCCGACCTGCTTGCCCGCATCGTCGAACACGTCGACCTCGCTGACGATCTTGTCGCGCCCGGCCATGATGCCCGCCCAGAAGCGCGCCACGTTGGAGCGGACGTAGTAGTGGGTCAGGTCGACCTGCACCCGCCCCGACGACGGCTCGCCGATGCCCGCCACGAGGCGCGCCTGCAGGAGGCGGCCCTGGATCAGTCGGTCGAGCTTGTCGATGCCTTCCAGGTCGTCGCCGCCATGGTGCTCGAACGCGTAGGCGTAGGCATGGGCCGGCACCTGGCTTGCCGTGGGCGGCAGCGGCTGGCGGACCGTGCTGGTGGTGGAGCACGCGGCCAGCGCGAGCCCGAGCAATGCGACGGCGATGCGGATCATTTGCCGGCGCTTCCCCGCGACAGCTTGCCCTCGATGCGGCTGTCGGGGACGAGCCAGACCAGCGCGACCGCGATGTACAGAAGCTGCGAGATCCAGGGCTGCCAGAAGCTCGCGGCGATGCCGGCGATGTAGGCCAGCGGCGACAGCTTGCCCTTCCAGTCGCCGCCGATCGCGCGCCTGAGCGTCGAGTCGGGGCCGTCGAGCGCGATCAGGTTCTGCTGCAGCAGCCAGTAGGCGATCGCCGCCATCAGCAGCACCACGCCGTAGGCCGCCACGGGCGCCGCGGCGAAGTGGTTCTCGCCCATCCAGGCGGTGGCGAACGGGAACAGCGACAGCCAGAACAGCAGGTGCAGGTTCGCCCACAGCGCTCCGCCGGACACGTGCCGCACCGCCGCCAGCATGTGGTGGTGGTTGTTCCAGTAAATGCCCACGTACACGAAGCTCAGCACGTAGCTGAGCAGCACCGGCCACAGCGGCGCCAGCGCCGCGAACGTCGCCGCGTGGGGCACCTTCAGCTCCAGCACCATGATCGTGATGATGATGGCGATGACGCCGTCGCTGAAGGCCTCCAGCCGGTTTTTGCTCACAGCGCCTCCAAAATCTCCTAGCGAAATCTAGCTTGTCCGCAACAAGCCAAATCCAACATCCATCGTAATTGGCTTGACAACCCAAAAATCCCCAACCGTCGGCTCCAGAACCGCTTCGCTGCTCAATAATCCAAAGTCAGCTAAAGGCCCGTGCAAATCCCTG
>DASTWT010000235.1:0-5917 GCA_035765815.1 Luteimonas sp.
GTCAACGGCGTGCACCGCAACCCGATGTCGGTGACGATGCCGCCGCCGGAGCCGCTGCGCGGGCTGGCGCTGGCGCAGTTCAAGGCGCAGACGGCGCAGGCGCTGGCGAAGATCCGCAAGGTCGAGGACGTCATCTACGCCGACGCCGACGGTGCGCCGCGCAAGCCGAACAAGAAGGCCTGAGCCTCTCCTCCCGCACTTCCCGAAGGCGCCCACGTGGCGCCTTCGTCGTTTCCAGTGCCCGATCCACGCAGGGACGCAGCGATCGCTTCGGGCTGGGCGCCGGAAGCGCGCGTGGAATTCCGGGGGACGCCGCAAGTACGTCCATGTAGGCTCCGTGGCGGCATCCATGCCGCCAAGGCCCCCGGAATTCCACGCACGCTCCCAGCGCCTCCGCACGCCGCGATTCCCCGCTCCTGACCAACAAGAAGCGGGGCGCCTCGCTTGGCGCGGCGGTGCGAATGCGGGGGAGGGGCCGAGCGGGCCATGGATGGCCCGCGCCCGCGCTGTGAGTCCGAGGACGACTCGTCAGCGCGGCGGCCACTCCCCCCGCATTCGCGGCGCCCAGCCCCGAAGGGCCGGGCCTCCGACGCAATACACTTCGCGGATGGGCGAACTGTTCATCGGGCTGATTTCGGGGACGAGCGCGGACGGCATCGACGCCGCGCTCGTGGAATTCGCGAACGGCCACCACGGCCGGCTCGTGCTGGGCCGCACCGTCGCCTGGGACCCCGCGCTGCGTGCGCGGCTGGTCGCGCTCGGGCAGGGCGGCGACTGCAGCCTCGACGAACTCGGCGCGCTCGACGCGCAGGTCGGCATCGCCTTCGCCGACGCCGCGGTGGCGCTGCTCGGCGAGGCCGGCGTCGCGCCCGGCGCGGTGCGCGCGATCGGCTCGCACGGGCAGACGGTGCGCCATCGCCCCGGCGCGCCGATCCCGTTCACGATGCAGATCGGCGACGCCAACCGCATCGCCGAGCGCACCGGCATCGCGACCGTCGCCGACCTGCGCCGCCGCGACGTCGCCGCCGGCGGGCACGGCGCGCCGCTGCTGCCCGCGCTTCACGCGGCCTTGCTCGCCGATGCCGGCGAACCGCGCGCGGTGCTGAACCTCGGCGGCATCGCCAACCTCACGCTGTTGCCGACCGGCGGCGGCGCGGTGCGCGGTTTCGACACCGGGCCGGCGAACGCACTGCTCGACGCCTGGTGCGAGCGCCATCTCGGCCACGGCTACGACGCGGGCGGCGCATGGGCCGGCGCGGGTGCGCTCGACGAGGCGCTGCTCGCGCGGCTGCTCGACGAGCCCTGGTTCACGCAGCCGCCGCCGAAGAGCAGCGGCCGCGAGCAGTTCCACCTCGGCTGGCTCGAGCCGCGGCTGCGCGGCGGCGAACCGGCGGTGGACGTGCAGCGCACCCTGCTGGAGCTCACCGCCGCGAGCGTGGCCGATGCGCTGCTTGCGCAGCAGCCGGACACGCGCAGGCTCATGGCCTGCGGCGGCGGCGTGCACAACCCGTTGCTGCTGGATCGCCTGCGGGCGCGGCTGCCCGGGATGGTCGTCGAATCCACGGCCGCGCACGGCGTCGATCCCGACTTCGTCGAGGCGATGGGCTTCGCCTGGTTCGCGCGCGAGACGCTCGCCGGGCGCCCGGGCAACGTCCCGAGCGTCACCGGGGCGCGCGGCCCGCGCATCCTCGGCGCCATCCATCCGGCCTGAAAGGCCCGGCCCGAAAAAACGGCGCCGCGCGCCGGGCGCTCAGTCCGTCGGCGGATCGACCTTGCCGACGGCGGCGAAGGTGGCGTCGGGAATCTGCTCGAGCGCGGCGATGGCCGCGCGCAGCGCGTCGTCTTCTTCGTTCTCGAGCGACTTCGGGACCTCGCCCTCGAGCACCAGCAGGCCGCGCTCGACCGCGTGCCGCAGCGCCTCGCTCTCGCTCCAGCCGCGCCTGCCGGCCAGCTTGCGCAGCCGGTCGGACAGCAGCGGATCCATGGCGTCGAGCACGAACGGCGTCATGCGGCGGCGACCTCCTTACGGGCGCGAGCATCGCGCCGGATGAGCCAGAGCACAAGCACCAGCGACGGCAGGCCGATCGCCGCGGTGTACACGAAGAACGGCGGGTAGCCCCAGGCGTCGACGATGCGCCCCCAGAAACTGCCGATGGTCTTCGCCGGCAGGCTCCACAGCGTGCCGAACAGCGCGTACTGCGTCGCGGTGTAGGCGGGGCTGGTGAGCGAGGACATGTAGGCGATGAATGCGGTGCCGGCGATGCCGTTGGCCACGTTGTCGGCGCTCACCGCGGTGGCGAGCCAGGCGATCCCCGGGTGGATCGACGCCATGTGCGCGTACACCAGGTTCGCCGCGGTGAGCAGGACGACGCCCACGAGCAGCGTGCGCGGGATGCCGTACCGGCGGATCAGCAGCCCGGCGAGCACTGCGCCGGCCATCGTCATGATCACGCCGTAGATCTTCGACACCAGCGCGATCTGGTCCAGGGTGAAGCCCATGTCCAGGTAGAAGGTGTTCGCGGCCATGCCCATCGTCGTGTAGTTCAGGCGGTAGGTCACGACCAGCAGCAGGACCGGGATGCCCACGCGCAGGCCGAAGCGCGCGAAGAAATCCGCGAACGGGCACACCACCGCGCCGACCAGCCATCCGACGATGTTGCGCAGCGGCGTGGGCCAGCCCGGCGTCGCTGCGAGGAAGCGGATCACGAGCGGCTCGTTTGCCAGCGCGGAACGGTCGATGCCAGTGGCGGGCTCGCGCACGAGGAGCGTGGTCGCGATGCCGATGCAGGCGCACGCCGCCATGGCCAGGTAGGCGGTGGACCAGCCGTAGCCCGCCGCGGCGACGAGCGCGCCCGCGCCCGCGACGATCAGCGCGATCTGGTAGCCGATCTGGTACGCGGCGGCCATCGCGCCCGCCGATTCGGTGCCGACCACCTCGATGCGCCAGGCATCGACGGAGATGTCCTGCGTGGAGGAACAGAACGCGGTGAACACCGCGAGCAGCGCGACCTTCTGCGCGTCGACGGCGGGGTCCGCCGCCGCCAGCATCACCAGGCCCGCGACGATGCCGAGCTGGGCGAGCAGCATCCAGCCGCGGCGCCGCCCGAGGCGCCCGAGCATGGGCAACGGCATGCGGTCGACGATCGGCGCCCAGAAGTACTTGAGCGAATACGCCAGGCCGACCAGGCCGAACATCCCGATCGTGGTGCGGTCGATGCCGGCCAGCCGCAGGCGCGCGGACAGCGTGGTGAGGACGAGCGGGAAAGGCAGCCCGGAGGAAAAGCCGAGGAACAGCATCCCGCGCATGCGCGGGTCGGCATACACCTCGAGCGAGCGCCACCAGTTGCGCAGGGCCTGGATCATCGGTCGGCGTAGTCCACGGTGAATGGAGCGTGGTCGGAGAAGCGCGGCGCCGGCGCGATGGAGCACGCGCGCAGGCGGTCGCGCAGCGAGGGCGTGCAGAACTGGTAGTCGATGCGCCAGCCGACGTTCTTCGCGCGCGCGGCGCCGCGGTTGCTCCACCAGGTGTAGTCCTGGCCTTCGGCGTGCAGGTGGCGGTACGCGTCGACCCAACCTCCCGTGTCGCCGCCGGCGCCGCGGCACAGGCCGTTGAGCCATTCGCGTTCGGGCGGCAGGCAGCCCGAATTCTTCTGGTTCGACTTCCAGTTGCGGATGTCGAGCTCGCTGCGGACGATGTTCCAGTCGCCGCACAGCACGTAGTCGCGGCCGCTGGCGAGCCAGGATTCGAGGATCGGCCGCAGCCATTCCATGACCTCGAACTTGAAGCCCTGGCGCAGCTCGCCCGACGAGCCGGAGGGGATGTAGAACGAGACCACGCTCAGGTTGCCGAAGCGCGCCTCGATGTAGCGCCCCTCCTCGTCGAAGGCCTCCCAGCCCAGCGCGGTGCGGATCTCGTCGGGCTCGCGCCTGGCGTAGATCGCGACGCCGCTGTAGCCCTTCTTCGTGGTCGCGTCGCGGAACCAGGCCTTGTAGCCGCCCGGGACGAATCCGGGCGCGGCGAGCTGGTGCTCCTGCGCCTTGGTCTCCTGCACGCACAGCAGGTCGGCGTCCTGCGCGCCGAACCAGTCGAAGAAGCCCTTGGAAGCGGCCGAGCGCAGGCCGTTGGCGTTGAAGCTGATGATGCGCAAGCAGGCGATCCCCGGCGGTCGCGGACCGGGTGAGCCTACCCCAAAAGATGCACAATCCCCGCATCCCGCCGCCACGGACCCGACATGCAGCCCCATCGCCGCCGCTTCCTGGAACTCGCGCTGCAGGCGCAGGCGCTGCGCTTCGGCGAATTCACGCTCAAGTCCGGGCGCGCCAGCCCGTATTTCTTCAACGCCGGGCGCTTCGATTCCGGCGCCGCGCTCGCGACCCTGGCCGGCTGCTACGCCGATGCGGTGGACGCGGCCGGCGTCGGCTTCGATTGCCTGTTCGGGCCGGCCTACAAGGGCATTCCGCTGGCCGCCGCGCTCGCCTGCGAATACGCGCGCCGCGGGCGCGACCTGCCGATGGCCTACAATCGCAAGGAAGCGAAGGACCACGGCGAGGGCGGCACGCTGGTCGGCGCGCCGCTCGCCGGCCGCCGCGTGCTGGTGGTGGACGACGTGATCACCGCCGGCACCGCGATCCGCGAGGCGCTGGCCGCCGTCGGCGGCGCCGGCGGCACCGTCGCCGCGGTCGCGATCGCGCTCGACCGGCAGGAGGCCGTGGCCGAGGGCGATGCACGCTCCGCCGCGCAGGCGCTCGCCGACGACGCCGGCATCGCCGTGGTCGCGATCGCCGGGCTCGACGACCTGCTTGCGTTCGCCGGCGAAAGCGCGGAACTTGTGGTCCAGCGGGAGCGGCTGCTGGAGTACCGGGCGCGCTACGGTTGCATGCGATGACGGAATGAAGCTTCGCGAATGACACAGGGGCGAGCCACGATGCACATCCTCCGGACCGGCGCCGCCGCGGCGCTGCTGCTGGCGTTCGCCGCCGGCGCTGGCGCGCAGCACAGGGGCGCCCCGCCGAAGGCGGCGAAGAAGCTGTACTGCTGGAACGAGAACGGCACCCGCGTCTGCGGCGACGAGCTGCCGCCCGGCGCGACCGACCTCGCGCGCACGGAGATCAACGCGCAGAGCGGCGCGACGACCGGGCAGGTGGCGCGCGCGCTCACCGCGAGCGAGCGCGATGCGGCCGCGGAAGCCGCGCGCGAGGCCGCGGACGCGGCCGTCGCCGCCGCCGAGCAGAAACGCCGCGACCTGGCGATGGTCGAGTCGTACGCGACCGAAGCGGACTTGCGCAAGGCCTACGGCGAGCGCATCAGCCTGCTCGACGATGCGCTCAAGTCCGCGACCCTGGCCGAGTCCAACCTGCGCCTGAGCCTCGTCTCGCTGCTCGACCAGGCCAACGACCTGGAACTGGCGGGCAAGCCGATCCCGAAGAAGATGCTCGACGGCCTGCGCAGCCAGCATGCCGAACTGGTGAAGCAGCAGCGCATCGCCGCCGGGCAGCGCGAGGAGCGTGCCGGGCTCGACGGCGACCTCGCCGACGCGATCGAACGCTACCGGGCGTTGAAGGGCGGGCCCGCGGCCGCGCCCCCGCCGGGCGCCGCGACGCCGGGCCCGCAGGTCCCGACGAAGCCCTGACACCCCGCGGGCGCGCCGCCCGGCGCGCGCGGGCGCATCGCTCAGAACGGCAGCGCCAGCCCCGGTTCCAGCGCCAGCAACTGGTCGCGGAACAGGCCCTGGATGCGCTGCAGCGCCTCCTGCGAATCCGCGTCGAAGCGCATCACCAGCACCGGCGTGGTGTTGGACGCGCGCACCAGGCCCCATCCGTCCGGCCAGTCCACGCGCAGGCCGTCGATGGTCGAGGCGCGGGCGCCGTCGAACATCGCCGATTCGCGGAAGCGCTCCACGAACGCGTGCGGATCGCC
>DASTWT010000236.1:0-6948 GCA_035765815.1 Luteimonas sp.
GGAACGCGTCGGCGATGCGCGCGGCCGTCGCGGCGTCGAAGGGGGCGGTCGAGCCGCCGGCGCCACCGCCCGGCGCCGCGTCCGCCGCGCTTCCCGGCGTCATCAATCCGGTTCCGTGTCCGACAGCAGGCGCTGCGCCACCGGCAGCGCCTCGCGCAGCCAGAGCGCGTGCATCGCCGCGGACGGATGCAGCCCGTCGCCCGCCTGCATCGCCGGCGCACCGCCACGCGCGCGGGACACCGGCGCGATGTCGACGAAGGCGACGCCATGGCGCGCGCTGATCGCGCGCGCCGCATCGTTGAACGCATCCAGCTCGCGCGACACCTGCGCCAGGTCGCGGCCCGATTCCGCGCCGAAGCGCGTGACGCCCCAATCCGGGATGGACAGCACCATCACGCGCTCGCAGCGCCCGCCGGCCAGGGCGATGGCCCGGTGCAGCAGCGCTTCGAACTGTTCGCGGTATTCGTCCAGCGCGCGCCCGCGGTACTGGTTGTTCACCCCTGCCAGCAGCGTCACGAAATCCCACTGGCCGAGCGGACCGGCGGCATCGATCGCGTCGGCCAGCTCGTCTGTCGTCCACCCCGTCGTCGCGATGATCCGCGGATCGTCGATCGCCACGCCCCCGTCCCGCAGCGCCTGCGCGAGCAACACCGGCCACCGCTCCGCGGCGCCGACACCCTCGCCGACCGTATAGCTGTCGCCCAGCGCCAGGTATTTCATGTCACCCCCTAACGCGCATCGCAAGAATGCCCTTACGCGGCCGCGACGGTTGCGGCGACGCGGCGGGAGAGGAGGCGGTCGATGCGCGCGAAGACCTCGCGCAGCACCGGCGCTTCCGGCAGCAGCGTCACGCGGAAGTGGTTGCGGTACGGCACGTTGAAGCTCGAGCCCGGCACCACCAGCACCCCTTCCTCCTCCATCAGCTGCAGCGCGAACGCATGGTCGTCGAAACCGCGCGCGGCCTCGCCGACGACGGCCGGGAAGCCGTACAGCGCGCCCTGCGGCGCGACCAGCGCCAGGTGCGGGCTCGCGGCGCAGGCCTCGATCAGCGCGGCGCGCGTCTCGTGCAGGCGGCCGCCGGCGGCGGTGAGCGCGGCGATGGTGTCGTCGCCGTGCAGCGCGGCCTCGATCGCGAACTGGCCCGGCACGTTCGCGCACAGCCGCAGCGCGCCGAGCAGGTCCATCGCGTGGTGCAGGTCGCCGCTGGCCATCGGATCGCCGCTCAGCACCGCCCAGCCGACGCGCCAGCCGCAGGCGCGATGCACCTTCGACAGCCCGCCGAACGACAGGCAGGGCAGGTCCCCGGCGAGCGGCGCGAGCGCGGTGAACGAGGCGTCGTCGTAGAGGATGCCGTCGTAGATCTCGTCGGCCATCAGCAGCAGCCGGTGTCGGGCCGCGATCGCGACGATGCGTTCGAGCAGTTCGCGCGGATAGCTTGCGCCGGTCGGATTGTTCGGGTTGATCAGCACGATCGCGCGCGTGCGCGGCGTCACCAGCGCGGCGATCTCGTCGGGATCGGGCAGGAAGCCGTTCTCCGGCTTGCACGCGTAGTACACCGGGCGGCCGTCGTTGAGGATGGTCGCCGCGCTCCACAGCGGATAGTCGGGCGAGGGCAGCAGCACCTCGTCGCCCGGGTTGAGCAGCGCGCGCAGCGACAGGTCGATCAGCTCGCTCACGCCGTTGCCGACGAACACGCGCTCGGGCGAGGCGTTCGGCGTGCCCCGCGCGCGGTGGAACGCGGCGATCGCCTCGCGCGCAGCGGGCAGGCCCTGCTGGTGCGTGTACGGATCGGTGGCTTCGATGCGGTCCGCGATGGCGCGCTGCAGGTGCTCTGGCGCGCGGAACCCGAACGCGCCCGGGTTGCCGATGTTGAGCTTGATCAGGCTGCGGCCGCCGGCCTCGAGCTCGCGGGCGCGGCGGGCGAGTTCGCCGCGGATCTCGTAACGGACTTCGGACAGGCGCTCGCGGGTCTTGAGGGGGGTCATCTGCGGAGGAGACACGGCGTCCATGCGGGCAACGGTGGAGGGAGCGCCAGCCTATCGGAAAATCCGTTTGAAACGCGTGCGATTCCCGCGGATTCCGGCCTGCAGCGTGCCATCCGGCCGCGCCGCAGGGCAGAATCCGCCCGATGACGGATCTGCGTGCCATCGGCTGGCCCTACCCCGGCGACGACGTCGGCGACCCCGCCTGGGCGGAAGCCATGGCCGCGCACCCCGGGGCGCGCGCCGCCCGCGTGGTCGAGCAGCACCGCAGCGGCTACCTCGTCGCCGAGGCGCCCGGCGAGGCGGTCGCCGTCGAATCGCTGCCCGAATGGCAGCGCGCCGCCGGTTACCGCAAGGGCCAGGCCGCCCCCGAGGAGCGCGCCGCCGTCGGCGACTGGGTGCTGGTCGACAACGGCAAGATCGTGGCCTTGCTGCCGCGCCACTCCGCGATCAAGCGCGGCGCCGCGGGCGAGCACTACCGGCAGCAGCTGATCGCCGCCAACGTCGACACCGTGTTCGTCGTCTGCGGCCTCGACGCCGACTTCAACCCGCGCCGCATCGAACGCTACCTGCTGCTGGTGCAGGGCAGCGGCGCCGGCGCGGTGGTCGTGCTCACCAAGGCCGACAAGGCCGCGGCGGACGATCCCGGCGCGGTCGCGGCGGCGCTGGAGGCGATTTCCGGCAGCCTCGCGCAGGAGATGGTGGCCGTCGCCGTGAACGCGAAGGATCCCGCCACCGTCGAGGTGCTCGCGCCCTGGCTGCAGCCGGGCAGCAGCGTCGTGCTCGTCGGCTCTTCGGGCGCGGGCAAGTCCACGTTGACCAACACGCTGCTCGGCATCGAGAAGATGAAGACCGGCGAAGTGCGCGCCGGCGACGCGCGCGGCCGCCACACCACCACGCATCGCGCGCTGGTGCCGCTGCCCTCGGGCGCGTGCCTGATCGACACCCCCGGCATGCGCGAGCTCAAGCCGACGGGCGAGGAGGACGTGGACCGCAACTTCGCCGACATCGAGGCGCTGGCCGAGCAATGCCGGTTCCGCGACTGCCGCCACGACCGCGAGCCCGGCTGCGCGGTGCGCGCCGCGATCGAGGCCGGCACCCTCGATCCCGACCGCTACGCGAACTACCTGAAGCTGCGCGACGAGGTCGCCGGCGCCGCCGACCGCCTGGCGACGCGCCTGGCGCAGAAGGCCGAGGCCAAGGTGCTGACGCGCGCGCTGCACAAGCGCCTCGACGACAAGCACGGCAAGCACTAGACGCTTTTTTGCCACGAATCGCACGGATGACACAGATGAAGAAGCGAGGAGCCACGGCGCGCCACGGCCCAATCCGTGTGATCCGTGCAATCCGTGGCCAATAACGCTGTCATCGCAGGGTTTGCGGCGCTGGACGCGCGGATGGTGCGCGCGGCGCGCGGCCTGAAGCTGCTGAACCTGGTGAGCTGGCCGGCGCACGTGCAGGAGACGTTCCTGTCGCAATGGCGCAGCGGCAACGCGGCGCTGCCGCGCCATGACTATCCGCGGCACGATTTCGCCGAATCGCGGCGCGAACTCGAGGCGGTCGCCGCCGAGGCGGATCCGGCGCATCCGCTCGGCCGCTACCTCCACGAGACCGCGCAGGCCTGGGCGATCGCGGCGCAGCTGCTCGAATCGCTGGGCACGCCGCGCGTCGGCGAGCTGTCGAAGCAGCTGTTCGGCCGCCCGGACGAGCCGCTGCCCGGCGCCGGTCCCAGCACGCGCGAGGCCGCGCGCCATTTCATCGCCGTCGCCGGCGAGCTCGACCGCGAACTGCTCGCGCCCGAGGAACAAGTGCCGATTTCCGCGACCGCGCTGCGCCTGCAGCTGCAGTCCGACCTCGACGACTACTTCGACGGCCGCGTCATCGAGGTCGTGCTCGATCCGGACCTCATCGCCAAGGCCGCTGCCGGCGCGACCCGCATCCGCCTGCGCGCCGGCGCCGCCTTCAGCGACTACGACCGCCACCAGCTGCTGCAGCATGAAGCCTTCGTGCATTCGCTCACCGCGCTCAACGGCCGCCAGCAACCCGTGCTGCAGAGCCTGGCGCTGTCGTCGCCGCGCACCACGGCCGCGCAGGAGGGCTTGGCGACGTTCGCCGAGCAGATCACCGGCAGCATCGACATCGAGCGCATGAAGCGCGTGTCGCTGCGCATCGAGGCCGTGGCGCTCGCGATGGACGGCGCCGATTTCCTGCAGGTGTTCCGATATTTCCTCGACGCCGGCCAGGACGACGTCGAGAGCTTCTCGTCGGCGCAGCGGGTGTTCCGCGGCGTCCCCGTCACCGGCGGCGCGGCGTTCACCAAGGACGTCGTGTACCTGCGCGGCCTGGTCGGCGTGCACACGTTCTTCCGCTGGGCGCTGAAGCAGAAGAAGCTGCACCTGTGCCGGCAGCTGTTCGCCGGCAAGATGACGCTGGGGGACGCGCTGCGCTTCGAGCCGCTGTTCCGCGGCGAGGGTGGCGAAGCGCCGGTGCTGGCGCCGCCGCGCTGGCTGCCGCGCTGGGTCTCGCGCGCGAACGGGCTGGCGGGCATGCTCGCGTTCTCGCTGTTCGCCAACCGCATCCGCATGGACCAGCTCGAGGCGCCCTTCGATGAAGCCTGACACCGCCCGCATGCCGCTGCATCGCCACCTGTACGTGCAGGTGCTCGTCGCCATCGTGCTCGGCGCGCTGCTCGGCCACTTCTGGCCCGCCACCGGCGAAGCGATGAAGCCGCTCGGCGACGCCTTCATCAAGCTGGTGAAGATGATCATCGGGCCGGTGGTCTTCGTGACCATCGCCACCGGCATCGCCGGCATGCCGAAGCTCGCTGCCGTCGGCCGCGTGTTCGGCAAGGCGATGGCCTACTTCCTGGCGTTCTCGACGCTGGCGCTCGTCGTCGGCCTGGTCGTCGCGCACGTCGTTCAGCCCGGCGCCGGCATGCACATCGATGCGGCGGCCCTCGACGCGGGCCTGGTGAAGGACTACGTCGGCAAGTCGCACGACCTGTCGGTCACCGGCTTCCTGCTCGACACGATCCCGGACACGCTGGTCTCGGCGTTCACCGGCGGCAACATCCTGCAGGTGCTGCTCGTGTCGGTGCTGTTCGGCGTGTCGCTCGCGCTGGTGGGCGAACGCGGCCGCCCGGTGGCCACGTTCCTCGAGGCGCTGACGGCGCCGATCTTCCGGCTCGTGCACCTGCTGATGAAGGCGGCGCCGGTCGGCGCGTTCGGCGCGATCGCATTCACCATCGGCAAGTACGGCGTGGCGGTGCTCGCGAACCTCGCCTGGCTGGTCGGCAGCTTCTACCTCACCTCGTTGCTGTTCGTGCTGCTGGTGCTCGGCGCGGTGGCGCGCGCGAGCGGTTTCCGCATCCTCGACCTCATCCGCTACCTCAAGGCCGAACTGCTGCTGGTGCTGGGCACCTCGTCGTCGGAATCGGCGCTGCCGTCGCTGATGGAGAAGATGGCGCGCGCGGGCTGCGACAAGTCGGTGGTCGGCCTGGTCATCCCTACCGGCTACTCGTTCAACCTCGACGGCACCAACATCTACATGACGCTCGCCGCGCTGTTCATCGCCCAGGCCACGGACACCCACCTCACCCTCGGCCACGAGGTCGTGCTGCTGCTGGTCGCGATGCTCAGCTCCAAGGGCGCGGCCGCGGTGACGGGGGCGGGTTTCATCACCCTGGCGGCGACGCTGTCGGTGCTGCCGGAGGTGCCGGTGGCCGGAATGGCGCTGATCCTGGGCGTGGACCGCTTCATGAGCGAGTGCCGCGCGCTCACCAACTTCGTCGGCAATGCCGTGGCGACGATCGTGGTCGCGCGCTGGGAAGGTGCGCTGGACCGGGATGCCCTGGCCCGGGCGCTGGCGACTAGAATGGCCGTCCCGGAACCCGCGATGCCGTGACGATGACCGACCAGCCCGAAAACCCGGCCAATTCGACCGACGACCTCAAGCAGGCCGCGCTCGAGTACCACCGCTGGGCGCCGCCCGGGAAGATCAAGGTCGTGGCGACCAAGCCGATGGTCACCCAGCGCGACCTCGCGCTGGCGTACTCGCCGGGCGTGGCCTACGCCTGCGAGGCGATCGTCGCCGACCCGAACGAGGCCAGCCGCGTCACCGCGCGCGGCAACCTCGTGGCCGTCGTCACCAACGGCACCGCCGTGCTCGGCCTGGGCGACATCGGCCCGCTCGCCGGCAAGCCGGTGATGGAAGGCAAGGGCGTGCTGTTCCAGAAGTTCGCCGGCATCGACGTGTTCGACATCGAATTGAACGAACGCGATCCCGACAGGCTGGTCGACATCATCGCGGCGATGGAGCCGACCTTCGGCGGCATCAACCTCGAGGACATCAAGGCGCCGGAGTGCTTCATCGTCGAGCGCAAGTTGCGCGAGCGGATGAACATCCCGGTCTTCCACGACGACCAGCACGGCACCGCGATCATCGTCGGCGCCGCCGTGGTCAACGCGCTGGAAGTGGTCGGCAAGAAGATCGAAGACGTGAAGCTGGCGACGTCGGGCGCGGGCGCGGCGGGCATCGCCTGCCTCGACATGCTGGTCGCGCTGGGCATGAAGCCGGAGAACATCCTCGCGGTGGACCGCGACGGCGTGCTCTACACCGGCCGCGGCCACATGGACCCGGACAAGCAGCGCTACGCGCGCGACACGGACAAGCGCACGCTCGCCGACATCGTCGCGGGCGCCGACATCTTCCTCGGCCTGTCCGCCGGCGGCGTGCTCAAGCCGGAGATGGTCGCGACGATGGCCGACAAGCCGATCATCCTCGCGCTCGCCAACCCGAACCCGGAGATCCTGCCGGAGGACGCCAGGCGCGTGCGCCCGGACTGCATCATCGCCACCGGCCGCAGCGACTACCCGAACCAGGTCAACAACGCGCTGTGCTTCCCGTACATCTTCCGCGGCGCGCTCGACGTCGGCGCGCGCGAGATCAACGAGGCGATGAAGCTCGC
>DASTWT010000237.1:0-7688 GCA_035765815.1 Luteimonas sp.
GCGCGGCATGGACACCGGCGTGCGCGTGCTGCACCCGGTCACCGGCGACGCGATGCCGGTCTACGTCGCCAACTTCGTGCTGATGGGCTACGGCACCGGCGCGGTGATGGCGGTGCCGGGCCACGACCAGCGCGACTGGGAGTTCGCCCAGGCCTACGGGCTGCCGATCCGCATGGTGGTGGTGCCCGGCGAAGTGCGCGATGCGCTCGCCGAACTCGCCCGCCACGTCGGCTCGCACGAGGACGCGATGGCCGCTGCGCTCGGCGAGTCCGATGCGATCGACGCCTACGACGCGGCGGCCGCCGTGCAGGTCGTGCGCGAATACCAGCGCCGCATCGACGAGGAGGCGGCGTACACGGGCCGTGGCTGGCTGGTGAACTCCGGCGAGTTCGACGGCCTCGACTTCGACGCGGCCTTCGATGCCGTCGCGAAGCGCCTGGAAGCCGCGGGCAACGGCAGGCGCAAGGTCAACTTCCGCCTGCGCGACTGGGGCGTGAGCCGCCAGCGCTACTGGGGCTGCCCGATCCCCGTCGTCTACTGCGACAAGTGCGGCGCGCTGCCGGTGCCGGAAGACCAGCTTCCGGTGGTGTTGCCGGAAGACGTGGAGTTCTCCGGCGTGAAGTCGCCGATCAAGGCCGATCCGGAATGGCGCAAGACCAGCTGCCCGCAATGCGGCGGCGCGGCCGAACGCGAGACCGACACCTTCGACACCTTCATGGAGTCGAGCTGGTACTACGCGCGCTACACCTCGCCGGGCGCGACGACGCAGGTCGACGAGCGCGCGGATTACTGGCTGCCGGTCGACCAGTACATCGGCGGCATCGAGCACGCGATCCTGCACCTGCTGTATTTCCGCTTCTACCACAAGCTCATGCGCGACGAAGGGCTGGTGAAGAGCGACGAGCCGGCCACGCGCCTGCTCACGCAGGGCATGGTGGTGGCCGAGACCTATTACCGCGAAGGCGAGGGCGGCCGGCGCGAGTGGATCAATCCCGCCGACGTCGAAGTGCGCCGCGACCACCATGGCCACGTCGCGGGCGCGGTGCTGAAGGCGGACGGCCGGCCAGTGGGCATCGGCGGCATCGAGAAGATGTCGAAGTCCAAGAACAACGGCGTCGACCCGCAGGCGATGGTCGCGCGCTACGGCGCCGACACGGTGCGCCTGTTCTCGATGTTCGCCGCGCCGCCGGAGCAGTCGCTCGAGTGGAGCGAGGCGGGTGTCGAAGGCATGGCGCGGTTCCTGCGCCGCTTCTGGCGCGAAGTGACGACGCACGCGGCCCAGCCCGACCATCCGGTGGTCGACCCGGCGTCGCTGGACGCGGCGCAGAAGACGCTGCGCCGCCAGGTCCACGAGGCGATCCAGAAGGTCGGCGACGACTACGGCCGCCGCCACAGCTTCAACACCGCGATCGCGGCGCTGATGGAGCTGCTCAACCACGTCTCGCGCTTCGGCGACATGTCGGAGCAGGGGCGCGCCGTGCGCCACGAGGCGCTGGAGGCGATGGTGCTGCTGCTCAACCCGGTCACGCCGCACGTGTCTCACGCGCTGTGGCAGGTGCTGGGCCACGCGGAGACGGTGCTCGAGGACGTGCCGTTCCCGCGCGCGGACCCCGCGGCGCTCGCGCGCGACAGCGTGACCATCGCGGTGCAGGTCAACGGCAAGCTGCGCGGCACGATCGAGGCGGCGCCGGGCGCGCCGCGCGAGGTGGTCGAGGCGGTGGCGCTGGCCGAGCCGGGCGTGGCCCGCTTCCTGGAAGGGCAGGCGGTGCGCAAGGTCATCGTGGTGCCGGGCAAGATCGTCAACATCGTCGCCGGCTGAACGCGCCGGCCCGGGCGCGCCGGGCACCGCCGCCCGCGTCGCGCCGGCGGCCCGCCGCGGCGGCGCTTGCCGCTGCCTCCGGCCTCGTCCAGACTGCGCCGATGGCCTCCCGACTCCCGTTCCGTCCCATCGTGCGCGCCCAGGTCCGCGCGGCGTGCTTCGCCGTCGCCGCCTGCGCCGTCCTCGCCGCCTGCGGCTTCCACCTGCGCGACGCGCTGTTGCTGCCCCAGGGCGCGCAGGCGGTGCAGATCGCGTCCTCGGACCCGGACGGGCCGCTCGAGCGGCAACTGGGCATCGCGCTGGCCCGCGCCGGCGCGAAGGTCGTCGCCGCAGGTTCGCCCGAAGCCGGGGGTGCCGCGCGGCTGCACATCGTCAGCGAGCAGATCGGCAACAACGGCATCAGCGTCGACCAGTACGGTCGCTCGCAGGAATACACGCTGCGCTACGCGGTGATCTTCGACCTGCGCAGCGCCGACGGCGCCGACCTCGTCCCGCAGCAGGCGATCGAGCTGTCGCGCGACTACATCTCGGTGCCCACCCATTCGGCCGGCACCGACAGCGAGCGCGACCTGCTGCTGAAGGAGCTGCGCCGCGACATGGTGTCGTCGATCCTGCGCCGCATCGACGCGGTGTCGCGCCTGCAGCAGGCCCGGGGCGCCGCCGTCCCGGCGCAGGCACCCGCGCCCACGCCCGCGTCCACGCCCACGCCCTGAGCGAGGGCGCGTGGAGAGCAGCCCGGAACAACTCGCCGCCCGCGTCGCCCGCGGGCCGCTCGCGCCGGCGTACCTGGTCGCCGGCGCGGAAACGCTGCGCGTGCTCGAGGCCGCCGATGCGATCCGCGCCGCCGCCCGCGTCGAAGGCATCGCCGAGCGCGAGGTGTTCGCGTTCGAGGGCGATCCGCGCGGCTGGGACTGGGATCCGCTGGTGGCGACGTTCCGCGCGCCGAGCCTGTTCGCGTCGCGGCGCCTGGTCGAGGTGCGCATGCCCGGCGGCAAGCCCGGCACCGAGGGCGCAAAGGTGCTCGCCGACTTCTGCGCCGATCCGGCGCCGGACGTCTGCCTGCTGGTGACCTGCGGCGACTGGAGCCGTTCGCACGGCGGCAAGTGGAGCGAAGCGATCGGCGCCATCGGCGCGATCGCGATCGCCTGGCCGATCAAGCCGCACGAGCTGCCGGACTGGATCGATCGCCGCCTGCGCGCGCGCGGCGTGCAGGCCGACGCCGGCGCGGTCGCGCGGCTCGCCGAGCGCGTCGAGGGCAACCTGCTCGCCGCCGCGCAGGAGATCGAGAAGCTCGCGCTGCTCTTCGACGGCGCGCAGGCGGGGGCGGCACCGCTCGATGCGGCGCGCATGGATGCGCTCGTCGCCGACTCGGCGCGCTACGACGTGTTCCGCCTCGTCGACGCCACGCTCAACGGCCAGCCGGCCCAGGTCTCGCGCATGCTGCGCGGCCTGCGCGCGGAGGGCGAGGCGGTGCCGGCCCTGCTCGGCATGCTGGCGATGGAACTGCAGCGCGGCGCCGCGCTCGCGCGGACCAAGGCGCGCGGCGGCAACCTCAACGCCGAATTCAAGGCGCAGCGCGTATGGGACGCGAAGCAGGCGACCTGGCTGCGCGCGCTCGCACGCCATCCGGCCGCGCGCTGGGAAGCGTTCGTCGCCGGCCTCGGCGCTGTCGATCGCATCGCCAAGGGCCGCTGGCGCCCGGGCAGCGAGCCCGACGATGCCTGGTTGCAGCTGGAACGGCTGCTGCTCGCGGTCGCGAGCGCGCCGGCCGGCGCGCTGCTCGCGGCGGGCTGACGCCGATGCGCGGGCCGGCCACCCTGCGCGTGCTGTACGGCGGCACCTTCGACCCGGTGCACCTGGGCCACCTCGCCGTCGCCCGCGCGGCGCGCGACGCGCTCGATGCGACGGTCGCGTTCATGCCCGCGGCGGATCCGCCGCACCGCGCGCCGCCCGGCGCGGCCGCCGCCGACCGCGCAACGATGATCGGGCTCGCGATCCAGGACGCGCCCGGCCTGGCGCTCGACCGGCGCGAGCTGGAACGCGACGGCCGTTCCTGGACCGTCGACACGCTGCACGCGCTGCGCGCGGAGACGGGGGGCGACGCCCCGGTCGCGCTGCTGGTGGGCGCCGACAGCTTCGCCGCGCTCCCGACGTGGAAGTCGTGGCGCGAGTTGTTCGGCCTCGCGCACTTCGTCGTCGCCGGGCGCGAGGGAAGTCCCGTCGACGCAGGCCTCGTGCCGGAACTGGCGCAGGTCGCCGCCGGCCGCGTCGCGTCATCGGCGCATGAACTGCGGTCGACGCCGGCCGGCCGCGTGTTCCATCTCCGCCAGCCGCTGTTCCCGCACTCGGCCAGCGAGGTGCGCGCCCGGATCGCGGCGGGCCTGCCGTGGGACGGGCTGGTGCCCGCGCCCGTCGCGGCCTGGATCCGCGCGAGGGGCCTGTACGGAGCCGCTCCGGCGGAGGGCGCCGGGCCGTGAACCGTGCCACGACAGGGCGCGGTCTATAATCGCGGCCAGTTTCCACTGTCCAGGACGCCCTTTTTTGACCACCCAAGCCCAGGTCATCAGGACCCAGTTGCCGAACCCGCCGCCGCCGATCGAGAAGCTGCTGGAGACCGTCCATGCCGCGGTCGAAGAGCTCAAGGCGAAGGACGTGGTCGAGATCGACGTCCGCGGCAAGAGCAGCGTCACCGACTTCATGGTCATCGCCTCGGGCACCTCGAGCCGGCACGTGAAGTCGATCGCCGACGAGGTGGTCAAGTTCGCCAAGCGCCTGGACGTGATGCCGCTCGGCGTCGAAGGCGAGCTGGAAGCCGAATGGGTGCTGGTCGACCTGGGCGACGTCGTGGTCCACGTGATGCTGCCGCGCGTGCGCGAGTTCTACGCGCTCGAGCGCCTGTGGACGGTCGGCGACCAGCCGCCGGAAGGCATCGACGAATACGGCGACACCGCCCGCGCCGGTTGAGCGCGCGGATCGCGCGGCGCCCGATGCACGCGCACGGCCCCCGGAGACATCGTTGAAGGCGCGCCTGGTCGCGGTCGGCGAACGCGCGCCCGCGTGGGTCGCCGAGGGGTTCGCGGAATACCGCAAGCGGCTTTCGCACTGGCTGCCGCTCGATCTCGCCGAAGTCGAACCCGGCCTGCGCGGCAAGGGCCGCGACGCCGCGCGCGCGATGGCCGACGAAGGCGCGCGCGTGCTGGCCGCGGTGCCGAAGGGCGCGCTCGTGGTCGCGCTCGACGGCGGCGGCCGCATGTGGTCGTCGGAGGAACTCGCGCAACGCCTGCAACACTGGCGCAACGGCGGCCGCGACCTCGCGCTGCTCATCGGCGGCCCGGAAGGGCATGCGCCGGACGTGCTCGCCGCCGCGGAGGAGCGCTGGTCGCTGGGTCCGCTCACGCTGCCGCACATGCTGGTGCGGCTGGTGGTCGCCGAACAGCTGTATCGCGCCGCGGCGCTGCTCGCCAACCACCCGTACCACCGCGCCTGAGCGTCAGCGCAGCATGAAGTTCACCGGCACCAGGCCGATCGCCTGGATCGCGCGGCCGTCGCGCATCGCCGGCCGGAACCGCCAGCGCGCCAGCACCTGTTCGCGCGCCGCGTCGTCGAGCTGGCGGTGGCCGCTGCTCCGGCGCACGTCGACCCGCAGCGGGCGGCCGTCGACGTCGACCAGCACCTCGAGCAGCACGGTACCTTCGTGGCGCATGCGGCGTGCGGCGGCGGGATAGACCGGCGGCGGCGCGGATGCGTATTGCAGCGAGACGCCGGCGACGGGCGGTGCGATGTCGACGGGGCCGATTTCGGTGGCGATCTCCGCCGGCGTGTCGGGCGCGACCGCGGCTTCGCTGCCGTTCTCCACGACGACCGCGTCCGCCGGCGGCTGTGGCGCGGTGGTCGTATGGACGGGCGCGACGTGCGGCTGCACGACCGGGTGCACCAGCGGCACCGTCGGCGGCACCGGTGGCGTCGGCAGGGTAGGCTTCGGCATGTACCAGGCGATGCTCGGCGTATCGTCGCCGGGCAGCTTGAAACCCTGCGGCCCCTGCATCGGGGCCAGCAGCAGCATCAGCAGGGAGAGGTTGAAGACGATCGCGAAGGTGTAGCCGGCGATGCGCTTCGGGTCGGGGCGGTTCGAATCGAAGCCGGGGTGCTGGATCGCGAGTGCCATGGGACGCCTCCTGTGTGGTCCGTGCATTGCATCGAACGCGCCAGGGGCGCCGGCGGGGTTGCCGGGGCGGCTCGCGCCCCGGCGAGGTCGGGTCAGCGCCCCAGTTCGAACACCACCTCCAGGCTCGCCGACAGCGTGGTTTCGCCCGGCGCCACCGCGGTGTCGTACGCCTTCTCCGCGCGCGCGGCCATCGCCATCACGGGCATCGGCCGCGGCGGCTGGAAACCGCCGCCCTCGTCGATGCTGACGATGCGGCGCACGCGCAGGCCGAGCGCCTTGGCGTACATCTGCGCGCGCGCCTGCGCCTTCTCCAGCGCGGCGCGGCGCGCCTCGTCGTACGCGGCCTCGGGCTCGTCGACTTCGAACGACGGGCCGTTGACCTGGTTCGCGCCGCTGGCGACCAGCGCGTCGAGCACCTTGCCGAGCTTGCCGATGTCGCGCACCTTCAGGCTCACCGTGTTGCCGGCCTGGTAGCCGGTGATCGCCGGCGGCATGTTCTCGGCGTAGCGGTATTGCGGGTTGACGTTGACGCCGGTGGTCTGGATGTCGCGCTCGGCGATGCCGGCCGCGCGCACCGCGGCCATCACCTTGTCCATCTGCGCCGCGTTGGCGCGCATCGCCGCGTTCGCGTCCGTCGCCTGGGTGACCACGCCGGCGGAAATGGTGGCGACGTCGGGGACGCGGTGCGCCTCGGCCTGGGCGGATACGGAAAGCAGGGTGCCGTCGGTGGCGGGGCCCGGCGCCTGCTGGGCGCAGGCGACGGTCGCCAGCGCGGCGAGGACCAGGCCGGCGGCGAAGGCGGCGGGGCGGGGGGAGGAGCGGAACAGGCGCATGCACGGATCTCCGTCGGGTTGCGAACGAGGGTGTGACCGCAGTGGTGAACGGGCGGTGAGCCGGAACGGGGTTGCGCGCCGGGCCGGCGGCTTGGCCGGGCAGGCCGCGGGTTATTCTTCCCGGGATGCTTTATCTCGCCTCGCAATCGCCGCGACGGCGCGAGCTGCTGGCCCTGCTCGGGCGGCCGTTCGCGGCGCTCGACCTCGACGTTCCCGAACAGCGCGGGGCGGGCGAACCGCCGGACGACTACGTGCGCCGCGTCGCCCGCGAGAAGGCCGGCGCCGGGCTGCTCGAAGTGGTCGCGGTGCCGGGTGCGCGCGTGCTCGGCGCCGACACCGAGGTCGTGCTCGGCGATGAGGTGTTCGGCAAGCCGCGCGATGCGGCCGATGCCGCGGCGATGCTGCGCCGGCTGTCGGGGCGCACGCACCGTGTGGTCACGGTCGTGTGGGTGGTGTCGGCGGCGCGGGAGGCGGAAGCCACCTCGGTGTCCGAGGTGACCTTCGGCGACCTCGGCGACGGGGCGATCGACGCCTACCTCGCCGGCGGCGAATGGCAGGGCAAGGCCGGCGCCTATGCGATCCAGGGCGCCGCGCAGGCCTTCATCGCGCACCTGTCCGGCAGCCATTCCGGGGTGATGGGCCTGCCGCTGTACGAGACCGCGCGCCTGCTCGACGGATTCGACCGGGCGGAAGCTTCCGGGAGCGCAGCGGCATGACCGAGGAGATCCTGGTCAACGTCACCCCGCGCGAGACCCGCGTCGCCGTGGTCGAGAACGGCATGCTGCAGGAGCTGCACATCGAGCGCGGCTGGTCGCGCGGCGTGGTCGGCAACATCTACAAGGGCAAGGTGCAGCGGGTGATGCCCGGCATG
>DASTWT010000238.1:0-3330 GCA_035765815.1 Luteimonas sp.
ACCTGCACGCCCACTTCCTTCACCGCGGCGATGATGCCCTCGGCGATCATGTCGCAGCGGACGATGCCGCCGAAGATGTTGACGAAGATCGCCTTCACCTTGTCGCTCGACAGGATCAGCTTGAACGCCTCGGTCACGCGCTCCTTGTTGGCGCCGCCGCCGACGTCGAGGAAGTTCGCGGGCTCGCCGCCTTCCAGCTTGATCACGTCCATCGTCGCCATCGCCAGGCCCGCGCCGTTGACCATGCAGCCGATGTTGCCGTCCATGGTCACGTAGTTCAGGTCGTACTGGCTGGCGCGCACCTCGGTCTCGTCCTCCTGGCGGATGTCGCGCATCGCGGCGAGGTCGGGGTGGCGGAAGGTGGCGTTGTCGTCGGAGTTGACCTTGCCGTCGAGCACCGCGAGGTTGCCGTCGGTCATGATCGCCAGCGGGTTGAGTTCCACCAGCGACAGGTCCTTCTCGTTGAACAGCTTGAACAGGCCCAGCATGATCTTCGTGAGCTGGCCAACCTGCTTCGCGTTCAGGCCGAGGGCGAAGCCCATGTCGCGGCACTCGTAGGGCTGCAGGCCCTGCACGTAGTTCACGTGCAGCGTCTTGATCGCGTCCGGGTTCTCCTCGGCGGTCTTCTCGATCTCCACGCCGCCCTCGGACGAGGCGATGAAGGTGATCGACTTGCTCGAGCGGTCCACGAGCACCGACAGGTACAGCTCCTTGGCGATGTCGGTGGCCTGGGTGACCAGCACGCTGTCGATCGGCAGCGCGACGCCGGCCGACTGGTAGGTCTCCATCTTCGTGCCGAGCATGCCCTTGGCGTACTCGCGCACCTGGTCGAGCGTCTTCGCCAGCTTGACGCCGCCGGCCTTGCCGCGGCCGCCGGCGTGGATCTGCGCCTTGACCACCCAGAAGTCCCCGCCGATGGCCTTGGCCGCATCGACCGCCTCCTCGGGGGTGCGGGCGACGCGCCCGGGCGGCACCGCGATGCCGTAGTCGTTGAAGAGCTGCTTGGCCTGGTATTCGTGGAAGTTCATCGATCGTCCGGCTGGAGTGGGGACCCGGCGGGTCTGGACAGACAACTGAGCCCGCCATTGTACGCCCCCGCGCCGGGCAGGGTCCCGAGGTGGTACCGTCGAGCCGCTTGCAGGGGCCACGGGGCACAGAATGGGCGACAACGGCATCGCCGCGGCGCAGTACCGCGACCTCTACTTCTACAGCCTGTACCGGGTGCTCGAGGCCGGGCTGCTGGTCCTGATCCTGTTCGGGCCGATCCGCGAGCTGGTCCCGGAGCCCGCCCACCCGTTCCTGGGCAAGGCCACCGCCCTGTCCTACCTGGTCCTGTCCCCGGTGCTGCTGTACTGGGCGCTGCGCCGGGTCGCGCTCCGCTGGCAGGTGCTGGTCGGCATCCTGGTCGACGTGTCGGTGGCGATGCTGGCGATCCATGCCCTGCCCGCCGCGGCGTCCGGGGTGGCGCTGATGCTGGTCTTCAACGTCGGTGCCACCGCCATGCTCCTGCCGCTGCGCTATGGCCTGGCCGGCGGCGCGCTCGCGGGCGCGGCGATGATCGCCGAGTACGTGTGGACCTACCTCTCGCCGGACCAGTTCAACGATCGCCCCATGGCGGAGCCGCTGATGTTCGCGGTGAGCTTCCTGTCCATCGCGATGCTCTGCTACCTGCTCGGCCGCCAGCTGCGCGAGAGCCAGGCGCTGGCCGAGCGCCGCGGCGGCGAACTGGCGGACATGGCCGCGGTCAACGAGCTGATCATCCGCCGCATGCGCACGGGCGTGCTGCTCGTCGACGGCGAGGGGAACATCCGCCTCGCCAACGAAGCCGCGCTGCTGCAGCTGGGCGACCAGGGCGGCGACCGCAGGCTCGCCAGCCTCTCGCCGGCCCTGGCCGAGCGCCTGGCCAGCTGGCGCCGCACCGGCAGCAGCGACGAGACGCCTCTGGAAGTCGGCGCCGACCGCGTCGGCGTGCTGCCGCGCTTCGCCCGGCTGTTCGCGCACGACGACGCGGCGCTGGCGTTCCTGGACGACACGTCGCTGGTGTCGCGCCGCGCCGAATCGCTGACCCTCGCCACGCTCGGCCGCTTTTCCGCCAGCCTCGCCCACGAGATCCGCAACCCGCTGGCCGCGATCAACTACGCCACCCAGCTGCTGCAGGAATCCACCGACATCGGCGAGGCCGACCAGCGCCTGCTGCAGATCATCCACGCGCAATGCCAGCGCACCAACGGCATCGTCGAGAGCGTGCTCGGCCTGGCGCGGCGCGAGCGCGCGAGCGCCGACAACGTCGACCTGGCCGCTTTCGTGCGCCGTTTCGTCGACGACTACCGCCAGGTCCTGCCGCCCGAAGCGGGCCAGATCGAAGCCTCCGGCGCCGCGCGCATGCAGGCGCTCGTCGACCCGCGCCACCTGCAGCAGGTGCTGACGGTGCTGGTGCAGAACGCGCTCACCCACGGCCACCGCGCGGCCGAGCCCGCGCAGGTCACGGTGGTCGTCGGCGAGGCCGGCGGCAGGCCGGTCGTCGACGTCTGCGACGCGGGGCCCGGCATCCCCGAGGACGTGCGCGCGCAGCTGTTCCGGCCGTTCTTCACCACCTCCGAGTACGGCACCGGCCTGGGCCTCTACATCGCCCGCGAGCTGTGCGTGGCCAACGAGGCGACCCTGGAATACGTGCCGAAGGCCGAAGGCGGCTGCTTCCGCATCGCCCTGCCCGACGCGCACGCGATGCTTCCGGCATGAGCCGTCGCCCCGGTTTCGCGCACTTGGGCGCGGCGCGGCGCTGCGTTAAGGTTCGGCCATGAGCGAGTCCCGCGGCCCCGGCGCACCCTCCCCGAGCGCCCTCATCGTCGACGACGAGCACGACATCCGCGAGCTGCTCGTGCTCACCCTCGGCCGCATGGGCCTGCGCACCGACACCGCCGCCAACCTCGCCCAGGCGCGCTCCCAGCTCGCGCGCAACCGCTACGACCTGTGCCTGACCGACATGCGGCTGCCCGACGGCTCGGGCATCGACCTGGTCGCCGAGATCGCCGCCAGCCATCCCGACACGCCGACCGCGATGATCACCGCCTACGGCAACGTCGAGGCGGCGGTCGAGGCGCTGAAGGCCGGCGCCTTCGACTTCGTCAGCAAGCCCGTGGACATCCACGTGCTGCGCCGGCTCGTCAGCCACGCGCTCGACCTGGGCCAGCGCCGCCGCGAGGCGCCGCCCGGGCTTGCGAGGCTGCACGGCAACTCGCCGGCCATGCAGGCGTTGCGCGCCACCGTCGCCAAGGTCGCGCGCAGCCAGGCGCCGGTCGCGATCGCCGGCGAGTCCGGCGTCGGCAAGGA
>DASTWT010000239.1:0-11238 GCA_035765815.1 Luteimonas sp.
CTCCTGGCCAGCGCGATCGTCGCCGGCCTCGCCATTTCGGCCAACGCGCAGGCGGCCATCAACCTGGGTGTCGACGATCCGCTGGTGTTCGCTTCGGAGCTGGACGACGGCACCGCGCTGGCGACCACGGCCGACGACGTCTCCGTGGCCATCGGCTACAACTTCAGCAACGGCGAAGTGCGCTACGGCCGCTTCGAGTGCTCCGACAACATGACCATGGACAGCGTGACGCTGACCGAGGGCGGCGGCAACGTGACGCTGGGCTCGATCAACGGCGAGGGCACCTCGGCGCTGTTCTTCTCGATGACCGGCAACGGCGTGGCCAGCGATGCGGACACGATCGCGTTCGCGTCGAACAACACGCTGGAAGACGGGGGCACGGTGAGCTGCTCGTTCTCGATCTACGACCAGCCGTCGCAGGCGCAGGCCGGTGGTTCGACGGGCCGCATCTACACGACGGGCTCGGCGGCGGTGATCACCCGCGCCTCGGGCTTCGTGTTCGAGATGAACGCCGCCGGCGCCACGGGCACGGTGGCCGACGTCGAAGATCCGAACGGCGCGTACTTCGGCTTCGTCGGCGGCACGGAAACGTTCGGCAGCCTGACGTTCGACCAGGCCACCGACGTGCTGAAGGCCGACGGCACCCAGATCACGCTGGCCGACATCTTCGACACCGACAGCACGGTGACGATCGACGGTGACTTCTCGGCGGCCGGCGACGTCGGCGACATCGCGACGTTCTCCTTCGCGACCTCCTTCGACGACGACTCGGCGACCTTCGATGCCTTCGACACCGCCGGCTCGGGCGACCTGTACTACTTCGAGACCGGCGACGCGCCGATCCAGGAGAGCGAGTACACGGCGACGCTGAACGCGGTGGCGAACGCCGGCTACACCGTTTCCGACGTCGGCCCGATCCACGTGGGCGAGATCACCCGCAACGGCACCCAGCTGCAGGCCCCGCTGGCCCAGGTCCCGGGCAACGGCTGGCTGTCGCGCATGGTCCTGACCAACACCGGTTCGGTCGATCGTCCGTACGAGATCGCCGTGACGGGCGAAGCCGGCAACACGATCGGCACCGACAACACGACCGGCACCGTGCCGGCCAACGGCACCGTGGTGGTCGACCTGACCGACGTCATGACGAGCTTCACCGGCTCGCGCCGCGGCACGCTCAACGTGACGGTCGCGGCCCCGAACAGCCAGATCCAGGGCCTGTACCAGATCGTCAACCAGACCACCGGCTCGATCAGCAACCACGTCATGGTCCGCCCGGGCACCAACTGAGCCCGGACGCGACACCGCAACAGGAAAGGCCCGCTTCGGCGGGCCTTTTTCTTGCCCGCGCCTTCAGGACTCCGGCGCCGCGGGCATCAGCGCCGCGTGGTAGCGCGGCGACAGCGTCCCGGCGAAGTCCGGCGGGCCCGCTTCGTTCGCATAGGGCTTGCCGCGGATCGCTTCGTATTCCGCGGCCATGCGCGCCCATGGATGTTCGGCGCGCGGCACGTTCGTGGCCACGCCGCCATGGAACTGGTGGAACGTCGCTTCGCCCAGCAGCATGACCGGGCGCACGCCGGGCAGGCCGTGCGCGCGGTTGAAGAAGTCCAGGTTGACCAGGCCGCCGCCGGGGCTGGCGAAGGCTTCGTCCATGCCGCCGAGCGCGAGGAAATCGTCGCGGCGCAGCGCGAAGCAGTTGCTTTCCGACAGCTGCCCGAAATAGCCCTCCCGCGACGAATAGGCGAGGCTGGCGACGTCGAACAGGCGATAGCCGTCCTCGCGCCATGGCACGCCCGCGAGCAGCGCGTCCTCGGCGGCCTGGTCGTAGCCCTCGAGCATGGATTCGTTCTGCGGCTTCGGACCCAGGTGCATGCCGAGGGTGTACACGAACGGATGCGCGTGCGCCCGCAGTGCCGCGAGCGCCTCGCGCAACACGCCGGGAGAAAGCATCCGCGCGCCGTCGATGCAGACCATCACGTAGTCGCCGCGCGCCGCGGCGACCGCGCGATTGATCGCCGCGCACGGGGACGGATCGCCCGCCGGCTCCAGCACCAGGCGCGCGCGGGTGCAGGCCGCAGCCACCTCTTCGGCCCGCAACGGCGCGCCGGAGCCGTTGTCGACGGCGATGACTTCGAAGTCGGAAGCATCGATCCCGCGCTGGTAGGGGACATCGAGCGTGACCAGCGTGCGCGCCGCTTCGCGGCGCATCTCGTGGAAGACGGCGACGACGCTCAGCGCGGGCGACGACGCGCTCATCCGCGCCAGCGCCTCGCCGCGTCGACGAGCCTGGCGTGCACGGCCGCGTGCGCCTCCGGCAGCGACGCCGGCGGCGCGGCGCCGGTGCGCAGTTCCTCCTCGAAGAACTCGGCGCCGCCGCTCGCGGACGCCGGAAGCTGCAGCTCGCGGGCGAGGGCGTCCACCGCCGCCACGTAGGCGGCGGGCGGCGCATCGAAGTCCACCAGCGGGAAGGGCGCCGACTCGTGCAGGTCCAGCAGGCGCTGGTTGTACGCAAGCCACAGGTCGAGCGCGGCCATGAGGGGCATCGACGGATCGCGCGCGGTGAGCGAGCGGGCCACCTGTGCGGGATGGCGGAAGGTGCCGACCAGCCGCGCGTCCCGGATGCGCTCGCGCCAGAACGGCAGGGTCAACAGGCTGCGGGGATCCTTGAAGCCCCAGGGTTGCGCGCCGGCCGCGGCCTGCAGCGCATCGACGAGGCCATCGCGCGCGGCCGCCGTTTCCGGCTCCCAGCGCAGCCGCGCCGGCGGCCGGTCCCAGGCGCCGCCGCTGGCCGCGAGCACGGCGTCGTTGAGGTCCATGACCTGCTGGTTCTCGCGATTGCCCTTGCGGTTGTACGGGCGCGACTCGTACACCTCGCCGAGGAAGAGCCCGCGTTGCTGCAGGCTTCCGGCGAGGCAGCTGGTGCCACTGCGATGCATGCCCAGGACCAGGATCGGGGACGGCGGCACGTTGGCTCCGGCGACGGATCGGGCTGTCGAGGATAGCGGCTCGGGCCGTATAGTGCGCCCATGCCGACCCGATTCGCGCGTCTCTTCCTGGGCCGGCCGCGCACGCGCCAGCAGCACTACGATGCCCTCGACGGGCTGCGCGGCCTGGCGGTCCTGATCGTGATCGCATCGCACCTGTCGCTGCTCGGCTTCGGCCTGGTTCCCGGCTTGCCCGTCGGCGGCATCGGCAAGAGCGGCGTCTACCTGTTCTTCGTGCTCAGCGCATTCCTGCTGACGCGGCTGCTGCTCGAGCGCACGCCGGCGCAGTTCGCCGATGCGCGGCTGTGGCTGGCCTACGCGCTGCGGCGCATCCTGCGGATCTGGCCGCTGTACCTGGTGGTGCTCGCGGCGAGCTGGAGCGTCACCCGCGCCGGCGTCGCCTGGTGGCCCTACCCGCTCGACACCGGCGCCGTGCTCCGGCACCTCGCGCTGCGGGAAGGCGAGAGCGTGCTCTGGAGCATCCCGGTCGAATTCAAGTTCTACCTCTGGCTGCCGCTGATGGCGCTGGCGTTCGCGTGGATGGCCGCGCGCCGCTGGACGCTGGCCGCGCAGGCGGCGGCGGTCGTGGCCGCGCTGGCGCTCGCGACGCTCGCGTGGCCGCCCTCGGCCACCGGCACCAACGATGTCCGGCTCGGGCCCTACCTCGTGCTGTTCTTCTGCGGCGGTGCCGCCGCCGCGGCCGACCTGCGGATCGGCGCGCGCAGCGCCCCGCGCGCGTGGGGCCTCGCCGGCGCGCTCGCCTGCGCCGCGTTCGTGCTCACGCTGCCGGAAAGCTGGGCCGCGATGACCGGCGGGCCGGTGGACGGCCGGCTCACGCACACGTGGTTCCTGTTCTTCGGCGTGACCTGGGCCACGTTGCTGCTGGCGGTCCTGCACGGGCCGCGCATCCTGCGCGCGCCGTTCGCCTGGGCGCCGATGCGCCTGCTCGGGATCGTGAGCTTCAGCGCCTACCTGTGGCACCTGCCGGTGCTGTTCGCGCTGCGCGCCCTGGGCGCGCGGGCGTGGCCGCTCGCGGGAGGGTGGGTCTTCGCCGCGACGGTGGCCGTGGCGATGGCCTCGTTCCTGCTGGTCGAGCGCCCTTGGCGCGATGTCCGGCTGCCGGCGGATGTTAAAATCGGCGGCATTTTCCCCTGGCGGAGCCGCACGTGAAAGCCAACGACGAGCGCAATGCGGGTCGCCCCGCGCTGGGCACCCTCGCCATCCACGCGGGTCAGGAACCCGACCCGTCCACGGGCGCGGTGATGACGCCGATCTACGCGACGTCGACCTACGTGCAGTCGAGCCCGGGCGAGCATCGCGGCTTCGAATACTCGCGGACCCAGAATCCGACGCGCTTCGCCTACGAGCGTTGCGTCGCGGCGCTGGAGGGCGGCAGCCGCGGCTTCGCCTTCGCCTCGGGCCTGGCCGCGACGGCGACGATCCTGGAGCTGCTGGACAGCGGCAGCCACGTCATCGCGACCGACGACGTCTACGGCGGCACCTATCGCCTGTTCGAGCGCGTCCGCCGCCGCAGCGCCGGCCTGGACTTCAGCTGGGTCGACATGTCCGACGCCGCCGCGTTCGAGGCCGCGATCCGCCCCGAGACGCGCATGGTCTGGATCGAGACGCCGACCAATCCGCTGCTGAAGCTGGTCGAGATCGCGCGCATCGCGGAGATCGCGCGCAAGCGCGGGCTGATCGTGGTCACCGACAACACCTTCTGCTCGCCGATCGTGCAGCGCCCGCTCGAGCACGGCGCGCACATCGTCATGCACTCGGCCACGAAGTACCTCAACGGCCATTCGGACATGGTCGGCGGCATGGCGATCGTCGGCGACGACGCGGAACTCGCCGAGAAGATGGCGTTCCTGCAGAACTCCGCCGGCGCGGTGCAGGGGCCGTTCGACAGCTTCCTGGCGCTGCGCGGCCTGAAGACGCTGCACCTGCGCATGCGCGCGCACTGCGACAATGCGATGGAGCTCGCGCGGTGGCTGCAGGGCCATCCGGCGGTGGAGCGCGTGGTCTATCCCGGCCTCGAGTCGCATCCGCAGCACGCGCTCGCCGCGCGGCAGATGGACGGCTTCGGCGGCATGGTCTCGATCTTCCTCGCCGGCGGCGCCGGCGCCGCGCGGCGCTTCTGCGAGCGCACCCGGCTGTTCGCGCTCGCCGAATCGCTCGGCGGCGTCGAGAGCCTGGTCAACCACCCGGCGATCATGACCCACGCCTCGGTGCCGCCGGAGCGGCGCGCGGCGCTCGGCATCGGCGACAACCTGGTGCGGCTGAGCGTGGGCGTGG
Source organism: Luteimonas sp. (assembly GCA_035765815.1). Lineage (GTDB taxonomy): Bacteria > Pseudomonadota > Gammaproteobacteria > Xanthomonadales > Xanthomonadaceae > Cognatiluteimonas. The sequence continues at coordinate 5,277 of DASTWT010000239.1, forward strand.
AGGACGTCGGCGACCTGCGCGCCGACCTCGCAGAGGCGCTCTCGTGACGGAAGCGGTGCCCGCGGCAAGCCGGCGCAAGCGCATCCTCGTCGCCATCGGCACCCGGCCCGAAGCCATCAAGATGGCGCCGGTGGTCCTCGCGCTGCGGCGCGAGCCGTGGGCGGAGGTGCGCATCCTCGCCACCGCGCAGCACCGGCAGATGCTCGACCAGGTGCTCGACGCGTTCGGCCTGGTGCCGGACGTCGACCTCGACATCATGCGCCCCGACCAGGCGTTGCCCGAGCTCACCGCGCGGCTGCTGCTGCGGCTGGACGATGTCCTCGCCGCCGAAGCGCCCGACGCGGTCCTCGCGCAGGGCGACACCACCACGGTGATGACGGTGGCGATGGCCGCGTTCTACCGGCGCATCCCGCTGGGCCACGTCGAGGCGGGATTGCGCACCGGCGACCTGTACAACCCGTTTCCCGAGGAAATGAACCGGATCGTCGCCGGCCGGCTGTCGCGGTGGCATTTCGCGCCGACCGCGCGCTCGCGCGACAACCTGCTCGCCGAAGGCTTCGACGCCGCCGGCATCCACGTCACCGGCAACACCGTGATCGACGCGCTGCTGCAGGTCGCGGGCCGCGACCCGGCGCTGCCGGTCGACGTCCCCGCCGGCAAGCGCCTGGTGCTGGTCACCGCGCACCGCCGCGAGAACTTCGGCGCGCCGTTCCGCGAGGTCTGCCTCGCGATCCGCGAACTGGCCGACCGGCATCCGGACGTCCACGTGCTGTATCCGGTGCACCCGAACCCCAACGTCTCGGGGCCTGCACGCGAGATCCTCGGCGGCCACCCGGCGATCACCCTGTGCGAGCCGCTCGAGTACCTGGCCTTCGTGGCGGCGATGAAGCGTGCGACGCTGATCCTCACCGATTCCGGCGGCGTGCAGGAGGAGGCGCCGGCGCTCGGAAAGCCGGTGCTGGTGATGCGGCACGAGACCGAGCGGCCCGAAGCCGTCGAGGAAGGCGTCGTGCAGCTGGTGGGGCCGGACCGCGCGGCGATCCTGGCCGCGGCCGACCGCCTGCTGGGCGATCCCGCGGCCCATGCCGCGATGGCGCGCGGCGTCTCCCCGTACGGGGATGGCCACGCAGCCGGACGGATCGCCGCTATCCTGCGTGCGAGCCTGGCCCCAGGCGCCCCGGCCCCCTGAGCGGCCGACCAGAACGGACCGACGAATTGCCCGCCCACCGGACAACGCAGCTTCCTGAAGCCAGCGGCTCGACGGGGATCGTCGTCCTCGGCATGCACCGCAGCGGCACCTCGGCGCTGGCGCACCTGCTGCACGCGGCCGGCGCGGACCTTGGCGAGCGCGTCCTGCCGGCCAGCGCCGGCAACGAGCTGGGCCACTGGGAGGACGCGTTTGCGGTCGAGACCAACGAGCGCCTCCTGTCCGCGCTGGGGCGCCGCTGGGACGACGTGCGGCCGCTGCCCGCGGGGTGGCGCGACGCTGTGCCCGCGCGCGAGGCGCACGCCGGCATCGTCGACTACGTCCGCGGCACGCGGCTGCGGCACGCGGCGTGGGCGCTCAAGGATCCGCGCATGTGCCTGTTCGCGCCGCTGTGGCTGGACGCGTTGCGCGACGCGGGCGCGCGCACGTGCGCGCTGCTGCTCGCGCGCCATCCGCAGGAAGTGGCTGCGTCGCTCGCGGCGCGCGACGGCATGGCCGTGGCCAGCGCCGACCTGTTGTGGGCCCGCTACATGCTGGAGGCCGAGCGCGCGACGCGCGCGGTGCCGCGCGCGGTCCTGACCTACGAAGACTTGCTGGCTTCGCCTGCCGACGTGCTCGCGCGGGTGCGCGCGCTGCCAGGCGCCGATGCGCTGCGACCGGTCGCCGCGCGCGACGCCGTGCAGTCGAAGGCGCGGCACCACCGCTCGGGCGGCGCGACGCTGGCGCCGCTCGTCGGCGCCGCGTGGGAGGCGTTCGCTGCGCCCGGCGGCCCCGACACCGCGGCCCTCGACCGCTGCGCCGACCAGCTCGCCGCGGCCGACCGCCTTTACGCCCCGGTGCTGGCGGAAATCGAACGCACGCGGGAAGAGCTGTGGTTGCGGACGGGGCGCGCGGAAGCAGCGCTTGCCGCGGGGTCGCCCCCGCGCGAAGCGATCGAGGCGGTGTCCGGCGGCGTGGAACGCGTGCTCGCCGCGGTCAGCGGCGATCTTGCTCGCATGGAGGTAGAGCACGCGAAGGCGTTGGAGACGGCCGCTTCGCTCGCCGCGCGCGCCGGGCTTGCACAGGAGATCGCGCCCGGCCTGCATCAGGTGCGGGACGGCTTGTCGGAGATGGGTCACCGGATGTCCGACGCGATCGGCTCGGAAATCCGCCGGATGCAGGAAGAGCATGCGCGGGCGCTGGCCGCGGCCTCGGAAATCTCGGCGCGCGCATCGATCGCCGACGCCCTCGCGCCGGCCGTGGAGGGTCTACGTCAGGCGCTCGAGGGCGAGATGCACGGCCTGCGGCAGGATCTCGCGTCGCGCGATGGGCTCGTGGCCCGGCTGCGGCAGGACCTCGCCGCGGGCGAGGCGCTCGTGGAGCAGCAACAGCAGCGACTCGTGCAACAGCAGCAACAGCTGGCTCAGCTGCAGCACCAGCTGCCGCTGCTGCAGGCGGACGCGGAGCTGATGCGGCAGATGCGGGCGAGTCGTTCGTGGCGCCTGACGCGCCCGCTGCGCTTCCTTGCGCGCCTGCTGCGCGGCGAAGCCGGCGGCGCCGATCGCGACTGGCTCCGCCGCTGGTGGGGCCTGCGGCTCGGCTCGATGCCCTTGCTGCCGCACGCCTACCGGGAGCGGCTCTGGCGCCAGGGACACGGAACCCTGCGCGTCGTGGCCGACGCGCCCGAAGCCGCCATCGGCACCGGCACGACGATGGCGCATGCGCCGGCGCTGCTCGCGCCCGCGCCCGCGGGCGACAGGCCCGACGTCTTCATATGGGCGGTGATCGACTGGCATTTCCGCACGCAACGGCCGCAGCACCTCGCGCGCGGCCTGGTCGAGGCGGGCCATCGCGTCTTCTACCTGTCCAACAACCTGGTGGATGCCGCGGAGCCGGGCTTCGACGTGGAAGCGCTCGACGACGGCGGCCGGCTGTTCCAGGTCTTCCTCAACGCGGAAGGGGCGCCGGCGATCTACCACGGCACGCCGTCCGCCGGGACCGTCGCGCAGTTGCGGCGCAGCGTCGGCGAGCTGATGCAGTGGGCGGGCAGCGACGGCGGGCTCTGCATCGTGCAGCACCCGTTCTGGAACGACGTCGCCTCGCGCGTACCCGGCGCCGCGCTGCTGTACGACTGCATGGACCACCATGCGGGGTTCGAGGACAACGCGCCCGACGTGCTGGCCGCGGAAGCCGCGCTCACCCGCGAGGCTGACATGCTCGTGGTCACGTCCGAGTGGCTCGACCGCGAACTCGCCGGCGCGAACCCGCACCGCGTGCTGATCCGCAACGCCGGCGACTTCGCGCACTTCCGCGACGCGCCCGCCGAACGTTACCGCGACCGCGACGGCCGCAGGATCATCGGCTACTACGGCGCGATCGCCGAATGGTTCGACGTCGGCCTGGTGCGCGCCGTCGCGCGCGCCAACCCCGGCTGCCTCGTGCTGCTGGTCGGCAACGACACCGCGGGCGCGGCCGCGCAGCTGGCGGACGAGCCGAACGTCGCGTTCACCGGCGAAGTCCCGTACGCGCGCCTGCCGTACTACCTGCACGCGTTCGACGTGGCGCTGCTGCCGTTCCGGATCATCCCGCTGACGCTGGCGACGAACCCGGTCAAGGTCTACGAGTACCTGAGCGCCGGCAAGCCGGTGGTCGCGGTCGACCTTCCGGAGATGCACCAGTTCGGCGACCTCGTCCTCCGCGCCGCGGACCAGGACGCCTTCGTCGCGCGCGTGGCCGACGCGCTGCGCGAGCAAGGCGGGGACATGGCGGCGCGGCGCAGGGCGTTCGCGAGCGAGCAGACCTGGGTGCACCGCGCCCAGGAGCTCGACGCGGCGATCGCGGCGCTGGCCGAGCCGCTGGTGAGCGTGGTCGTGCTGACCTACAACAACCTCGAGTTCACCCGCGCCTGCCTGCGCAGCCTGGTGGAGGAGAGCAACTGGCGGAACCTGGAGATCGTCGTCGTCGACAACGCCTCGATCGACGGCTCCCGCGAGTTCCTGCGCGAATGGGCCGAGGGCGGCCCCGGGCGGCGCGTGATCCTCAACGACGCCAACCTCGGCTTCGCGGCGGGCAACAACGTCGGCCTCGCGGCCGCCACGGGCGACTACCTGGTGCTGCTCAACAACGACACCTACGTGACCCCGAACTGGGTGCGCACGATGGTCAACCACCTCAAGCGCAACCCGGACATCGGCATCCTCGGCCCGGTCACCAACAACATCGGCAACGAGGCGAAGATCGACATCCATTACGACGACATGGAAGCGATGAAGCGGGCCGCGGCCGCGTGGACGCGCCGCCACGCCGGGATCGTGTTCGACCTGCGCACCGTCGCTTTCTTCTGCGTCGCCATGCCGCGCTCGACCTGGGAGCGCGTCGGGCCGCTGGACGAGGCCTTCGGCATCGGCTTCTTCGAGGACGACGACTACTGCCGTCGCGTGGAGGCGGCCGGGCTGCGCGTCGCCTGCGCGGACGACGTCTTCGTCCACCACCATCTTTCGGCGAGCTTCGACGCGCTCAAGGCCGAGCGCAAGCGCGAGCTGTTCGAGCGCAACAAGGCCATCTACGAGGCGAAGTGGGGCCCCTGGGTGCCCCATGCCTATCGCCGCCACTGACGAGTACGGAACGGAATGCGACACGTCATCTGCCATTACCACATCTACAAGAACAGCGGCACCACCTTCGACGCGATCCTCGCGCGCAACTTCGGCGAGCGGCACGTCGCCTTCGACGGCCCGTTCCCCTATTTCTCGATCGCGCAGAAGGAGCTGGCCAAGGTGATCCAGCGGCATCGCGCCGCGGTCGCGTTCTCCTCGCACCAGATCAGCCTGCCGGTCCCGTCGTCGCTGGACTTCAACGTGCTGCCGGTGGTGTTCCTGCGCCACCCGATCCTCCGCATCCGCTCGATCTACGAGTTCAAGCGGGCCGAGGACGACGGCACCGCGACCAGCCGCAACGCGACCGGGATGTCGTTCGCCGAGTGGTGCCGGTACGGCCTGTCGCACCCGCAGGAGCTCACCCAGATCTCGAACGCGCAGGTGCGCCTGCTGAGCAGGACGGCCGACGGCTCGACCGCGGGCCGCCGCACCCGCGAGGCCCTGGTGTACGACCTCTACCAGGCGCGGCGCGCGCTGAACAACGTCGAGTTGCTGGCGCGCACCGAGCGCTTCTCGCGCGACGTGTCGCGCTTCCCGGCGTTGCTGGAACGCTACGGCATCGCCTTCGAGGTCGGCGACACCACGCCGCGCAACGTCACCGCGAGCCGCTTCGGCAAGACCATCGCGCAGCGGCTGGAGGACGTGGCGGAAGAGCTCGGCGAAGAAACCATGGCGGCGCTGCTGGCCGCGAACCAGCAGGACCTGGAGCTCTACGCCGAAATCGGCGAGCGCCTCGACGCGGAACCGGCGCCGGTGGAATCGGAGACGCTACCGGCGGAGCCCGAGGACGACGCGGCGGACGAAGCGGGCGAGGACGGCGTCGGGCAGGAAGACGGGGAGGACGGCGCCGACGGTCAGGCGGACGCGGGCGCGATGTCCGACGCGGACACCGTCGCGGAGCCGAGCAGCGTGTCGTCCAGCTCGTCGTAAAGCCGGAACTCCAGGCCCGGTCGCACCCATTCGCCGGCCTTGCGACCGCCGCGCGAGGGCGCGCTGCACAGCAGCTGCTCCTCGTCCTTGCGCGGGTTGTAGACCATCAACCGGACCTTGCCGACGTTGAAGGCCTCGACGTCCCAGGCCAGTTCGACCGCGTACGAGCCCGCCTTCGCGGGCGGCAGGA
>DASTWT010000240.1:0-12603 GCA_035765815.1 Luteimonas sp.
GCGCGGATCTTCGACAGCGCCCAGTAGTCGTTGACCACGACCATGTCGCAGCCGAGCACCAGGTCGGCCTCGCCCGCGGCGATGCGCACGGCGTGGATCTGCGACGGCGCGCGCGCGATGCGGATGTGCGTGGTCACCGCGCCGCCCTTCTGCGCCAGGCCGGTCTGGTCGAGCACGGTCGCGCCCTTGCCTTCCAGGTGCCCGGCCATGCCGATCAGCGCGCCGATGGTGACGACGCCGGTGCCGCCGACGCCGGTGATCAGGATGTTCCAGGGTTGCGCCAGGTCCGACGCGAACGCAGGCAGCGGCAGATCGGCCAGCCGCGATGCGGCATCCACCTTGCGCCCCTTGCGCGGCTTGCCGCCGTGCACGGTCACGAAGCTCGGGCAGAAGCCCTCGACGCAGCTGTAGTCCTTGTTGCAGTTGCTCTGGTCGATCTCGCGCTTGCGCCCGTACTCGGTGTCCTTCGGCAGCACCGACACGCAGAACGACTTCCTGCCGCAGTCGCCGCATCCTTCACAGACGAGCGTGTTGACGAACACGCGCTTCTGCGGGTCCACCATCTTGCCGCGCTTGCGGCGGCGGCGCTTCTCGGTGGCGCAGGTCTGGTCGTAGATCAGGACGCTGGTGCCCTTCACCTCGCGCAGGCGCTTCTGCACCGCATCGAGCTCGCGGCGGTCGAGGAACTCGACGCCTTCGGGGAACGTGCCCGCGGGCAGCGACGCGTCCGTCCACTTTTCGATGTCGTCCGACAGCACGACGATCGTTTCCACGCCTTCCGCGCGCACCTGGCGCGCGATCTGCGGCACGCTCAGCGGCCCGTCGACCGGCTGGCCTCCGGTCATCGCCACTGCGTCGTTGTAGAGGATCTTGTAGGTGATGTTGACGCCGCTGGCCACCGACTGGCGGATGGCGAGGGTGCCCGAATGGAAGTAGGTGCCGTCGCCGAGGTTCTGGAACACGTGCGGCGTGTCCGTGAACGGCGCCTGCCCCGACCACGTCACGCCCTCGCCGCCCATGTGGGTGAAAGTGTCGGTCGAGCGGTCCATCCACGTGACCATGTAGTGGCAACCGATGCCCGCGAGCGCGCGCGAGCCTTCCGGCACCTGCGTGGACGTGTTGTGCGGGCAGCCGGAGCAGTAATGCGGCACGCGCGGGAAGTTGGCGCGCGGCAGCGCCAGCTCGCCTTCCTTCGCTTCCATCCACGCCAGCACCTGGCGCATGCGTTCGGCGGCGCCCGGTTCCATGGGAATCAGGCGCTGGATGCGGCGCGCGATGACGCCGGCGATGCGCGCGGGCGTCAGCTCGCCGGTCGAGGGCAGGATCCATTCGCCGGATTCGTCGTACTTGCCGACGATCGACGGCCGTTGTCCCTCGTAGTTGTAGAACAGCTCCTTCATCTGGCTCTCGATGAAGGACTGCTTCTCCTCGACCACCACGATGTCCTGCAGGCCGCGCGCGAACGCGCGGATGCCCGCCGGTTCCAGCGGCCAGGTCATGCCGACCTTGTAGACGCGGATCCCGAGGTCGCGGCACGTCGCCTCGTCGAGGCCGAGGTACTCGAGCGCCTGCAACACGTCGAGATGGCTCTTGCCGGTCGTGACGATGCCCAGCCGCGCGTCCGGCGCGTCGATCGCCACGCGGTCGATGCGGTTGGCGCGCGCGAAGGCCTGCGCCGCCTTCACCGCGTACATGTGCAGCCGCATCTCCTGGTCGAGCGGCGGATCCGGCCAGCGGATGTTGAGCCCGCCCGGCGGGATCGCGAAGTCGTCGTCGCCCGGCAGCACGATCTGCAGCGCGAACGGATCGACGTCGACCGATGCGGACGACTCGACCGTCTCGGCGATCGTCTTGAAGCCCACCCAGCGCCCCGTGTAGCGCGACATCGCCCAGCCGAGCAGGCCCATCTCGAGGATGTCCTGCACGCCGGCCGGGTTCAGCACCGGCATCAGCGCGGAGACGAATTCGCCCTCGGAACCGTGCGGCAGCGTCGACGAGCGGCAGGCGTGGTCGTCGGCGGCCAGCGCCAGCACGCCGCCGTGCTTCGAGGTGCCGGCGGCGTTGGCGTGCTTGAACACGTCGCCGCAGCGGTCCACGCCCGGGCCCTTGCCGTACCACATGCCGAACACGCCGTCGTGCTTCGCGCCCGGGAACAGGCCGACCTGCTGCGTGCCCCACACCATCGTCGCGCCGAGGTCCTCGTTGAGGCCCGGGGTGAATTTCACCCCCGCCGCCTCGAGGTGCTTGCGGGCGCGCCACAGTTCCATGTCGAAACCGCCCAGCGGCGAGCCCCGGTAGCCGCTGACGAAGCCCGCGGTGTCCAGTCCCGCGGCCGCGTCGCGCAGCCGCTGCATCAGCGGCAGCCGCACCAGCGCCTGGACGCCCGAAAGGTAGATACGGCCCGACGAGCGGCTGTACCTGTGGTCCAGGGTGTAGTCCGGATCGACGACCCCGTGGGTCAGGCCGGTGTTCGCGGACGCGGGCGAGCTGAGTTCGGCGGTGCTGGTCATGCCAAATTGTAGCCCGCGAGGAGTACGCTCCCGGGGGAAGGGACGCGGCATCAGGGGAGATGCGATGAGCCTTGCCGACCTGCGGGTCATGGTGGTGGAAGACCACGGCTTCCAGCGCAGGATGGCGCTGCGGCTGCTGGAGGAACTCGGGCTGGCGGGCGCCCTGGAGGCGGCCGACGGCCAGTCCGCGCTCGACCTGCTGCAACGCCTGCCGCAGCCGCCCGACGTCGTGCTGGTGGACCTGGACATGCCCGGCATGGACGGCGTCGAGTTCATCGGCCACGTCGCCCAGTCGCGGCTCGCGCGCGGCATCGCCCTGGTCAGCGCGCTCGACCCGGCCCTGCTCAACACCGTGCAGACGATGGCACGCGCCTACGGGCTGCGCGTGCTCGGCAGCGTCGAGAAGCCGCTCACCGTCGAACGGCTGCGCGGGCTGCTCGCCGCCTACGACGCCTCGCTGCACGGCGAGGACGAGGACGAGGGCGAAGAGGTCGCGCTGGAGGAGGCGCGCGAGGCGCTGCGCCACGGCGGGTTGTTGCCGTGGTTCCAGCCGCAGGTGGAATTCCTCAACGGCAAGGTGATCGCGGTCGAGGCGCTCGCGCGCCTGCGCCGCGCCGACGGCCGGGCGGTGCGCGCCGGCCACTTCGTGCCGCTGCTCGAGCGCGAGGGCTACGCGCAGCAGCTCACCGACAGCATGCTCGAGCAGGCCGTGCGCTGGAAGAAGCGCTGGGAAGAGGACCAGGGCCTGCGGCTGCACGTCTCGGTCAACGTCTCGCCGTCGACGCTCGCCGACCCCGGCGCCGCCGACCATTACCAGCAGATCGTGCAGGACCACGGCGTCGATCCCGCCGACGTGATGCTCGAGATCACCGAGGGCTCGGTGGTCACCGACGCCGCGCGCGGGCTCGGCGTGCTGGCGCGCCTGCGGCTGAAGGGCTTCGGCCTGTCGATCGACGACTTCGGCACCGGCTATTCCTCGCTGGCGCAGCTGTCGCAGATCCCGTTCACCGAGCTCAAGATCGACCAGGACTTCGTCTCCGGCGCGAACGGCGAGCCGCGCAAGCGCGCGGTGATCGAGGCCAGCCTCGACCTCGCGCGCAAGCTGCAGCTGGAAGTCGTGGCAGAGGGCGTGGAGACCGTCGAGGACTGGCAGATGCTGGCCGAGATGGGCTGCGGCGTCGCCCAGGGCTTCCTGATCGCCGGCCCCGTGCCCGGCGAGGAACTCGGCGCCGCCGTCGCGCGCTGGCGTCGCCCGGAGTCCTGACCGGGCGTGGCGCGGGGCGTGGCCGCACAGAGCATCCGCCGCCAGCTGCTGGCGCTGTTCGCGTTGCTGCTGGGCTGCGGCATCGCGGTGATCTCGATCGACGAGTTCGCGCAGTACCAGGCGCGGCAGTCGCTGGAACAGCTGCAGTCGCGCCCGCTCGAGCGGATGCGCGCGCTGAAGGCGGTGTCCGAGGGCTACTCGCGCGGCATCGTCGACACGACCTTCAAGGTCCGCAACTATCTCGTCGGCTGGGACGACGGCGTGCGCGCGGTGGACCAGGCGCAGGCGGCCATCGACCGCGAGTGGATCCTGCTGGAAGCGATGCCGCACGACGGCGACCAGCGCGCGGTGTTCGCGCAGGCCGATCGCGCGCGGGCGCGCGCCGATGCGGCCGTGAAGGCGCTGCGCGCGATCCTGGTCCGCCGCGACATCGTCGCGCTCGGCCGCTTCGCCGACCGCGATCTCTACCCCGCCGTGGATCCGGTGCTGGGCGACGTGCGCCAGCTGGGCGACATGGCCATGGTCGAGGCGCAGGCGCTGGTGCGCGCGGACGTGCGGCGCGGCTGGAACACCAGCGCGCTGCGCATCGGCCTGGCGCTGCTGGCGTTCCTGGTGGCCGCGATGGCCGGTCGCCGGATCCTCAGCAACGCCTACCGCGGCATCGGCGCGCTGACCCGCATGGCCAGGCAGCTGCGCGCGAACGACCAGGTCGCGCTGCCGGCGCGCCGCCCCTTCGGCGAGCTCGGCGACGTCATGGACGCGTTCATCGAGATGCGCACCGACGTGCTGGCCGTGGAATCCGAGCTGACCCAGCAGCTGCGCCGCAACGAGGCGGTGCGCGAAGAGCTGGAGCGGCGCGAGGCCTTCCTGCGCACGATGGTGGAGCTCGCGCCGGTGGCGATCATCGGCACCGACAACGAAGGCCGCTACACGCTGTTCAACCAGGCCGCGGAACAGTTGCTCGGCCATCGCGCGGCGGACATCCTCGGCCGCCGCGCCGCGTCTTCCACCGATCCGCGGCCCGGCGATGCGCCGTTCATGATTTCGCCGGAGACCTTCGGCCATTTCGTCGCCGGCATCGCCGCCGAAACCGGGCGTGGGGTGCCCCCGGACTGGCGCGCGCTGCGCGCGGCCGCCGAGCTCGGCGTGCCGACCGCCGAGGCCGAAATGCTCGACAGCCGGGGCCGCAACGTCCCCGTGCTGCTGTCGCTGGGACTGACCTACGACCTGGACCGCCAGCCGCTGGGCATGCTCGTCATCGCCGGCGACATCCGCCAGGTCCGGCACCTGCAGGCGGAGCTGCGCGCGAGCGAGGCGCGCGCGCACGAGGCCAACCACGCCAAGAGCGCGTTCCTGGCGGCGATGAGCCACGAGATCCGCACGCCGATGATCGGCGTCACCGGCATGGTCGAGGTGCTCGCGCACACGCGCCTGGACCCGGACCAGCGGCGCGCGCTCAACGTCGTCCAGTCGTCGGCGCAGGCGCTGCTGCAGATCATCGGCGACATCCTCGACTTCTCGAAGATCGAGGCCGGTCGCCTGGAGCTGCACCCGGAGCCGGCGCGCCTGGAGCGCGTGCTGCAAGGCACCGTCGCGAACTTCAGCGGCTCCGCGTCGAGCAAGGGCCTCGCCCTGGAATGCTCGGTCGACGAGCGCATCGCGCCTGCCTACCGCGTCGACACGTTGCGGCTGCGCCAGGTGCTGGCGAACTTCCTGTCGAACGCGGTCAAGTTCACCGAGCACGGCGGCATCCAGGCGCGGCTGGACTGGGAAGGCAGCGAGGAAGACGACGCCGGCGGCGTGCGCGACCGGCTGGTCTTCAGCGTCGCCGACAGCGGCATCGGCATTCCCGCCGAAGCGCAGGCGAAGCTTTTCCAGCCGTTCGCGCAGGCCGAAGGCGATACCACCAGGCGCTTCGGCGGCACCGGCCTGGGCCTGGCGATCTGCCGGCGGCTCGCGGAGCTGATGGGCGGCGACGTGTCGATGGAAAGCGTGCCCGGGCTGGGCACGACGATGCGCCTGTCGCTCGCGCTGCCGCGCGCGTCGCTGGCGGAGGTCGCGCAGGAGCCGGAAATCCACGGCGCGTCCGGCGAATTCGCGCTGCGCAGCCTGCCGGACGCGGAGGAGGCCGCGCGCGAAGGCACCCTCGTGCTGCTCGTCGACGACCATCCGACCAACCGCCTGGTGATCGCGCGCCAGCTCGCGCTCGCCGGCTTCGCCAGCGAAGCGGCGAACGACGGCGAGGAAGGCCTGGAGAAATGGCGCAGCGGCCGCTACGCGCTGCTGCTCTCCGACGTGCACATGCCGCGCATGGACGGCTACGAGCTCGCCCGCCGCATCCGCGCGGAGGAGCACGCGCGCGCCGCCGGGGGTCACCCCGCGCACACCCCGATCGTCGCGCTCACCGCGTCCGCGCTGAAGGGCGAGGCCGAGCGCTGCCTCGCCGCGGGCATGGACGACTATCTCGCCAAGCCGGTGTCCATCGCCGCGCTCGCGGACACGCTGCGGCGCTGGCTGCCGCACGCCCCGGGCCGTGAAACGGACGCGGGCGCGGCCGGCGCCTCGCCGCCGCTGCCGCAGCTCGACCATCCGCCACCGCTGGACCCGTCGGTCGTCGAAGCGCTCACCGGCGGCAACGGCGCGGATGCGCGCGCGGTGCTCGCCGATTTCCTGGCGAGCACCGGCCAGGACCTCGGCGAGGCCGATGCGGCGCGCACCGCCGGCGACCTTCCGGCCCTGGCGCGCCAGGCACACAAGCTCAAGGGCGCGTCGCGCATGGTCGGCGCCCTCGAACTGGCGTTCTGCGCGGAACAGCTGGAAACGGCGGCACGCGCCGGCGACTGGAACGGCGCCGCGCTGCTGGCGGCCGACGTCGCCACGGCCGCCGAGCGCCTGCGGCGCCACGTCGCCGTTCGCTACCCGGCCTGAGCAGCGGGGCTTGCGCTCTATATCCGTTGCCGATATAACTATATCCACAACGGATAGAGATGCCCCATGCCTCCGAAGACCGAACCCGCCCCCCTGACCCCGGCCCTGCACCACGTGCTGCTCGCCCTGCTCCAGGGCGAACGCCACGGCTACGCGATCATGCAGGACGTCGAACGCATCACCGACGGCGCGGTCCGGATGGGTCCCGGCACGCTGTACGGCGCGATCAAGCGCCTGCTCGAAGCCGGCCTGATCGAGGAAGCCGGCGACCGCGACGACCCGGCCGTCGACGAGCGCCGTCGCTACTACCGCATCAGCAGCGCAGGCCGCAGCGCCGTCGCCGCGGAAACCGCGCGCCTGCGCCGCCTCGTCGACTTCGCGCACGGCAAGCTGCGCGGCAGCGTGCGCGCATGACGTCGCGCGATCCGCGCTGGCTGCTTCGCCTCGACGCCCTGTACGGCCGCGCGCTGCGGCTGCATCCGCGCGCGTTCCGCGCGCAATGGGGCGACGCGATGCGCCAGGCCTTCCGCGACCGCTGCCGCGAAGTCGCGCGCGGCGAGCGCGGCACCCTTTCGCTGCTGGCGGAGTCCTGCACGGACCTGGCAAGGAGCCTCGCCAGCGAACATTGTCGTTCCATGGAGGAAACACCGATGAAATCCATAGCAGTCGCGCTCGCCGCCGTCCTGTCCGCCAGCTACCTCGGTCGCGTCGCATTGCGCGGCGCCGACATGCACTTCGCCTTCGCTTCGCTGCTCATGGTTGCGCCGTCATTGCTGTTCCTGCTTGCCGTCGCGCGGCCCGCGTGGCCGATGCGGCTGGCGGCATTGTCGTTCAACGGACTGATGCCCTTGCTGTTCGCGGCGAGCCTGGTGCAGGACGCCTCGCTCCTGCCGGCGATGATGCGCACCGATCCGTTCGCGATGGCGATGATGGTCGGCCTGGGGGTCGTGTCGCCAGTGCTGAACCTGCTGGTGATGCTGCGCGCGCCGCGCGGCGCGAAGCCGCTGGCGGCCTGACCCATGGCGCGCCGCCGGGCGAACGGAGGCATGCCCGCCTGGGCGGCGGCGGCGGAGGCGCTCTACGGCGCCGCGCTGCGGCTGCATCCGCGCGCGTTCCGTGCGCAATGGGGCGACGCGATGCGCCAGGCCTTCCGCGACCGCTGCCGGGAAGTCGCGCGCGGCGAGCGCGGCGCGTTGGCCCTGTTCGCCGAAGCGCTGCCCGACGTCGCCGCCAGCGCCGCGCGCGAGCAGGTGCAGGTCGCCGGCATCGCGCCGCCGTTGCGCCGGCACGTCGCGTTCGCGCTGATGCTGGGCTTCGCGGCGACCTTGTGGTGGCGGCAGCCGATCGCGCAGGCGCTCGTGTTCTCCGGCGAAGCGGCGTCCGAGCGCTGGAACGACTATCGCCAGAAACGCGACGAAGCCGCGGCGCGCCGCTACCTCGCCGGCGCGGCGCAGGAAGCGCAAGCCTCCGGCCGCGCGGGCGGCCTCGCCGCCGCCGCGCTGGCATGGATGGCCGCAGGCGACGCGGACCATGCGGCGAACGCATTGCGCGTGGCGATCGCGGAAGGCGATCCCGCCGCGACCTGGCTCGCCGCGGTCGCCTGCCGGAAGCGCGGCGCCTGCGACGGCGCGACGGTCGCGCCCGACATCGATGGCGCGCTCGCGCGGCAGCAGGCGTCGGAGCCGGGCAACGCGGCGCCGGCGCTGTTCGCGTTCGAGCGCGCGGTCGCGGCCGGCGACGCCGGTGCAGCCGATGCAGCCCTCGACCGCGCCGTGGACGCGGGACGCTATCGCGCGCACGACGATGCGCTGCTCAAGTCGCTGCTCGCCGCGACCGACGCAACGCCGGTGCCCGCGCGCCTGCGCGACGCGCTCGGCATCGCCGATCCGGGCGAGGCGGCCGGCGAAATGGCGCTGGGCGCGTGGTTGCGGATGCCGCAGCCGCCATTCGACGCGTTGCGCGCGCATTGCCGGCCGGGCGCCGGCGACGCCGACGCCGCGCGCTGCGTCGCGATCGCACGCCTGCTCGGCGCCAGCGCCCAGCCGATGGCGCGGGCGACGGGGCAACGGATCCTGTGCCGCTATCTCTGCGATGGCGAGGGTCGCGGTGAAGTCGTGGCGCTCGCCGCCGATCGGCAGTGGCTGATGGACCACCAGGACCTGGGCGCGCCCGCGTGGCGCGCCGCGCTCGTTCGCGCCTGGCGCGCGGACGACGTGCGCGGCGAAGCCGATGCGTTCCGGCGCGTGATCCGCGAAAGCGGGCTGCCGTCGACCGCGCCCGCCGGCTACGCGCTCCGGCCGGGTGCGCTCGATCCGTCGCGCTGACATCCAACAGCAAAGGCCGAGGGGCCAGGGAGACACCGCATGAAGACCACCGCCATCGCCGCCATCGCGCTCGCCGCCACGTTCGCGGCAGCGATTCCGGGCGCCGTTGCCCAGGACGCGCCGGCGCAGCCCACCGATGCCGATGCCGATGCCGATGCGCGCGCGGCCATCGACGCGACGCTGCAGGGCATGGGCTACGCGAAGCTGGCCGTCTCCGAGCGCTACATGAAGACGCACGCCTGGGCGCACGACGCGGCGGCCGCCGGTTTCGAGCCGCCCGCCGGCCTGCCGGGCCACGTCGCCATCGCGGACGGCACCATCACCGTCACCTTCGATGCGCCCGTTTCGATCGCCGGCAAGACGCTGCAGCTGGTCCCGTCGGACACGGGCGACGGCATGGTGCACTGGCGTTGCGACGCCGCCTCCCTGCCGGACGCGCTGAAGCCGAAGGGCTGCGTGTAAGGCGCCGCACGGGCGCCTGCACGGCGCTTGCACCCGCCCCACGCGAGCATGGCCGTCCTTTCGGGCGGGAGCCTGCATGGCGGGACGGATCGCGATCGTGCTCAACGCCGGCTCCGGCGGTCACGCGCCGCCCGATCCGGAGGCCCTGCGGCACCCGTTCGCCGCGCGCGGGCTGGCGGCGGACGTCTTCCATTGCGAAGCCGGCGGATCGCTCGACGACGCGCTGCGGGCGGCGCTAGACGCGCAACCGGCCGCGCTCGTCGCCGCGGGCGGCGACGGCACGGTCAATGCGGTCGCGGCCGCGGCGCTCGAGCACGACCTGCCGCTCGGCGTGCTGCCGTCGGGCACGCTGAACCATTTCGCTCGCGACCTCGATCTTCCCGGCGACGTCGACGCGGCGGCGGACGCCATCGCCGACGCGCTCGCCGCCGGCCGCGAACGCCGCGTCGATGTCGCCACCGCGAACGGGCGGCTGTTCCTCAACAACGCGAGCCTGGGCCTGTACGCGACGATGGTCGTCGACCGCGAGCGCCAGCAGCGCCGCCTGCACCGCGGCAAGTGGAGCGCGCTGCTGCGGGCGACGCTGGCGGCGCTGCGCGACCCGCACGCGTTCGAAATCGCGATCGAGGCCGACGGCCAGCGGCTGCGACGGAAGACGCCGTTCGTGTTCGTCGGCAACAACGACTACGTCGTGCAGGGCCCGGACGCCGGCACCCGCGCCAGCCTCGACGACGGGCTGCTGTCGGTGTACGTCCTGCATCCGCGCACCGCCGCGGGCCTGCTGTGGCTCGCGCTGCGCACGCTGCTGCGGGGGGTGGCCGGCGCGCGCGACCTCGACGCGTTCGCGACGCGCTCGCTGGAGGTGCGCGCGCGCACCGGGCGCCTGCCCTTCGCCTGCGACGGCGAAGCGGGCGAAATCGAGCCGCCGGTGCGCTTCGAGGTGCGCCCGCGCGCGCTGCGCGTGCTCGCGCCGGAACCCGGATCCGAGCCCGCGCCAGGCCATGACGCACGCGGCGGAGGCGCGACCGGCTGATGCGCACCGTCGTCCATCTCTCCGACCTGCACTTCGGCCGCGTCGATCCCGCGCTGCTCGCGCCGCTGCGCGACGCCGTGCATGGCGTCCACCCGGACCTGCTGGTGGTCTCGGGCGACTTCACCCAGCGCGCGCGCCGCCGGCAGTTCGCGCAGGCGGCGGCCTTCCTGCGCACGCTGCCCGGCCCGCAGCTGCTCGTGCCGGGCAACCACGACGTGCCGCTGTACGACGTCGCGCGCCGGTTCCTCGCGCCGCTGCAGCGCTTCCGCCGCAGCATCGAGCCCGAGGCATTCCCGTACTACGAGGACGCCGAGATCGCCGCGATCGGCATCAACACCGCGCGCTCGCTGACGTTCAAGGGCGGCCGCATCAACCGCGAACAGGTCGCCGAGGTCGAGCGCCGCTTCCGCGGGCTGCCCGAACCGGTCACCCGCATCGTCGTCAGCCACCATCCCTTCGACCTGCCGGACGAAGCCGACCCCGGCGACCTCGTGGGTCGCGCCGACATGGCGATGCGGGCCTTCGCCGGCTGCGGCGTCGACGTCTTCCTGTCCGGCCACCTGCACGCGACCCACGCCGGCAACACCGCCCGCCGCTACCGCATCGAGGGCTACGCCGCGCTGGTCGTGCAGGCCGGGACCGCGACCTCGACGCGGGGACGCGGCGAGGCGAACGCCTTCAACGTGCTGCGGATCGGCCTGCGCAGCCTCGGGCTGGAGACCTGGTCCTGGCGATCCCGGGAGGGCCGCTTCCGGCCCTCGGCCGAGCACCGGTTCGCCTGGATCGAAGGCCGCGGCTGGGGGCCGGAGGAATCCTTGCCGGGCCCGGCCACGGCGGCGATCGGGTGATAGGCTTCGGCTTCGTATCCATCGGCGGAGCAGCGGATGAAGACGATCCTCGTGGCCAGTTCCAAGGGCGGCGTCGGCAAGACCACCATCGCGACCCACCTCGCGGCGCAGGCCGCGCTGTCGGGCAAGCGCACGGTCCTGGTCGACGCGGACCCGCAGCGTTCCTCCACCCGCTGGGCCGAGAAGCGCGCCGGCCTCGACAGCGCGGTCCTGCCGGTCAACGGCACGAAGGCCGAGCGCGGCTGGCAGCGCGACCTGCCGGAGAACACCCAGGTCGTGATCGTCGACGGCGCCGCCGGTGCGATGGCGCACGAGCTGATGCCCTTCCTCGAGCGCGCCGACGCCGTGGTGGTGCCGGTGCTGCCGTCCGCGCTGGACATCGAGGCCACCGTGCCCTTCCTCGACACGCTGGCGAAGCTGGCGCGCGTGCGCCGCGGCGAGCTGCCCATCGGCCTGGTCGGCAACAAGCTGCGGCCCTGGACCAACGCCTCGCAGCAGGCGCTGGAGCTGTGGAAGCAGTGGCCCTACCCGGTGGTCGCGCAGCTGCGCGACAGCCAGGCGTACTCGGTGCTGGTCGGGCTGGGCAAGAGCCTGTTCGACTACCAGTCGGCGCAGGTCCGCGAGCACCAGGAGGACTGGCAGCCGCTGCTGCGCTGGACACGCAAGTAACCCTTCAACCATCGCGCGGAGCCCCCATGCGCCAACTGATCCTCCTGCGCCACGCGCACGCCGAGCCCGCGAATCCCGGCCAGGCCGACCTCGACCGCCCGCTCTCGCCCGAGGGCCTGGCCGAGGCCGAAGCCGCGGGGCGGTGGCTCGCGGAACACGGCCTGGTCCCGGACTGCGTGCTGTGCTCGCCCGCGCGCCGCACGCGCGAGACGCTCGAGGCGGTGCTCGCCGCCATCGGCTACGTCGAGCAGCGGCTGGAACCGGAGGCGTACGACGCCACGCCCGGCACGCTCGTCGCCCTGGCCGACCGCCATTGCGACGCCGAACGGCTGCTGCTGGTCGGCCACAACCCCGGGCTGGAGCGCCTGGTCGCGCTGCTGAGCAGCGGCCAGTCCGGCGACTACCGCGGCATGCCGCCCGGCGCCATCGCCGTGCTCACCCTGCCCGCCGACGCGGCCATCGACCCCGGGACGGCGACGCTCTCCGCGTTCTGGTGGCCGTGACCCTGCGCGAAGCCCCCGCGCTGCTCGCTGCGGCGCTGCTGCTGCTCGCCCTCGCCGGGACG
>DASTWT010000241.1:0-3951 GCA_035765815.1 Luteimonas sp.
CAACAGGTACAGCGCGGCCGAATACAGGCCGCGCAGCCATCGTTCGTTGGGATCGGCCCGCATCGGGCAAGGATAAGCGACGGGCGCGCCGGGGACGGCATGCCCGCGCGGCATCCCCGTACAATCCCTGCCCATGACCGACGCCGCCTCGCCCACCAGCGCGGGCCCGCCGCCGCTGGCGCCGCGGGACTGGCCGACGTGGCTGCTGGTGGGCGCGATGGTCGCGCTGGCGCGCCTGCCCTGGCCGCTGCAGCGCGGACTCGGGCGGCTGCTGGGCGCGCTGCTGCGCGCGGCGATGGGAACGCGCCGGCGCGTCGCCGCCCGCAACCTCGCGCTGTGCTTCCCCGGGCTCGACGACGACGCGCGCGCGACGCTGTTGCGCCGCAACTTCGCCGCGCTCGGCATCGGTCTGTTCGAGTTCGCGCGCGCCTGGTGGGGTTCGGCCGGCGCCGTGCGCCGCGGCCTGCGCATCGACGGCCTCGAACACCTCGAAGCGGCACGCGCCGGAGGGCGCGGCGTGATCCTCGTCTCCGGCCACTTCACCACCCTGGAAATCTGCGGGCGACTGCTGTGCGACCGGGTGCCGCTCGCCGGCATGTACCGACCGCACGCGCAGGGCCCGCTGGAGTGGGCGGTGAAGCGCGGCCGGTTGCGCTACGCGGTGGCGATGTTCGGGCGCGAGGAGCTGCGCCCAGCGATCCGCCACCTCAAGTCGGGCGGCGTGCTCTGGTTCGCGCCGGACCAGGAAACGCGCCGCGGCGACAGCGTGTTCGTCCCCTTCTTCGGCCAGCCCGCGTCCAGCCTCACCTCGACCCACCAGATGGCGCGGCTGTCCGGCGCCGCGGTGCTGGCGTTCGCGCACGAGCGCCGCGACGACGGCGGCTACACGCTGCGCATCTCGCCGCGCTTCGGCGACTTCCCGACGGACGACGCCACCGCCGACACCGCACGGGTGATGGCCGCGATCGAGGCGATGGTGCGCGCGGCGCCGGCGCAGTACCTGTGGATCCACCGCCGCTTCAAGCGCCGGCCCGGCGACGCTGGTTCCGACCCGGTCGACCCCTACGCCGACTGATCCTTTACGTGGCCTGGTCCCGGGCGGGCGCGCGCTCGCGCCCGAGCAGGCTGCCCGCGTAGAGCGCGGCGAGCATCAGCGAGACGCCGCCCCAGAACGTCGAATAGAACGCGAGGTGGGTGTTGAACGGAAACACCGTCACCAGCAGCGCGAGCATCGCCGGCCGCGCCCGGCCGCGCGCGGCGGGACCGGCGTAGCGCCACGCGCGCAACGCGAGCGCGACGCCGGCGAGCCAGCACAGCAGGCCGAAGGCGCCGGTCTCGCTCAGTACCTCGAGCACGATCTGGTGCGCGTGCAGCGCCGGGCCTTCGCCCCACGCGGGCGGTTGCGCGGGATCCGGGTCGCAGGCGGAGAACGCATCGCGGAAGCCGCGCGCGCCGACGCCGTTCAGCGGATGCTGCGCGATCATGCAGGCCGCCGCGCTCCAGATGCGCGCCCGTCCCGACAGCGCGAGGTCGACGCCCTGCTCGTCCGCGGCGAGCGCATGGGTGGTGAGCTCGACCCGCTCGCGCACCTGCGGCGACGTCCAGGTGAGCGTCGCGAGCGCCAGCGCGCCGAAGGCGAACACGCCCAGCAGCCGCTTCCAGCCGAGCACGTTCCATCCCGACAGCAGCAGCACCAGGCCGAAGGTGAGCCAGGCCGCGCGCGCCCCCGCGAACAGGATCACGAGGCCGAGCCCCGCCGCCGCGAACAGCCAGCCGACCGCGCCGAAGCGGCGCGCGGCCGCGTACAGCGCGAAGGGCGCCAGGCTCGCGAGCACCACGCCGAGCTTGAGGTTGCACGGACCGAGCACGCCGCCGAGGCGGTCCGCCAGCTGCACCTGCTCGGCGGTGCACATGCCGTGCCCGCTCATCGCCTGCTTGATCGCGTCCATCCCCGCGAACAGCGGGCTGGTGCCGGACCCCGCCTGGACCAGCGCGTCCACCGTCCACAACGCGACGATGATGCCGATGCCGCCGAACGTGATCCGCCGCCCGCGCCCGTCGCCGACGGCAGCCGCCACCAGCCACAGGAACGGCAGGTAGCGCAGGTCCACCAGCGCCTCGCGGAAGGCGCGTCCGTGGTCGAGCGCGTCGAACGCGGAGACGAGCTCCGGCAGCCAGTAGGAGCAGAACAGCACGCTGGTGAGCGCCCACGCCGGACCGCTGAGCAGGCGCGTGCCGTCGCGGAAGCGCGCGAGCAGCAGCCGCACGATCGCCGCCAGCGCACCGAGCACCATCACCGCCTCGGCATAGCCCGGCGCCGGCCACAGCGCCACGAACGCCAGCACCCAGGCCGGCGCCCAGCGCCAGCCCAGCGGCATCGGTGCCTCAGTGTTGTCCGGCAAGCTCGACATAGAGCGACAGCGTCGCCTCCTGCATGGCGCGCAAGGTGTCCGGCATCGTAACCGCTGGCGCGGCGCGGCGCGCGAGCTGGGCGGCGACGTTGGCGGCAAGCGCCGGCTCGTCGAACGGCGCCACCGCGCCCCCGGGCCACCACTGCGCCAGCTGTTCGCCGACGCCGCCGTGGTCCCATCCGGCCAACGGTCGCCCGGATGCGACCGCTTCGAGCACCGTGCGGCCGAACGCCTCGGGCTTGCGCGACAACTGCAGCACCAGGTCGCTCGCTGCGTATGCGCGGGCCATCGCGGCGGTGGGCGCGGTGATCGCGACGGCATCGGCGACGCCGAGCGCGCGTGCGAGGGCCTCCAGCTCGCCGACGTAGCGCGCGCGCGATGGATCGAGCGCGCCCGGCATCCAAAGGCGTGCATCGACGCCGCGTTCCCGCAACCGCGCAAGCAGGGCGAGCGCGTCCGCATGCCCCTTCAGCCGCGTGCCGCGACCCGGCATCAGCAGCAGCGGCCCGCCGCCCCCGAGCTGCGGATGCGCGGCCGCGGCGGCGGCGCGCGCCGCGGGGTCCGGCAGCGGCGTGCGCGGGAACGCGGCCGGGTCGATGCCGCGCGGGATCACGCGCAGGCGCGCCGGATCGACCTGCGGGTAATGCCGCAGCACATGCGCGCGCACCGTTTCCGAAACGCAGACCACGCGCTCGCCGGAGACCATCACCGCGCTGTAGCGCGACGGCGAATTGAGGCCGTGCACGGTGGTGACGAAATGCGGCGCGTCGCCGCCGCGCAGCGCCAATCGGGCCAGCCAGGCGGGCATGCGCGAGCGCGCGTGCACGATGTCGGCGCGCTCCTTCGCGAACAGCCGGCGCAACGCGGGGACATGGCGCAGCGAGACCGGCGACTTGCGGCCGATGTCGAGCGCGACGTGCCGGGCGCCGGTCGCCTCGAGCGCCGGCAGCAGCCGGCCGCCGGCGGAGACGACGATGGCGCGGTGGCCGGCGCGCACCAGCGCGTCGGCGATCTCCAGGGTGGAACGTTCGACCCCGCCGGCTTCCAGTGCCGGGAGCAGCTGCACGACCGTCAGCGGGCGCATCGTCGGCTCCTGGCGCGGCGGCGGGCCGGGGTCGCCGGGCGGTGCGTCGTCAGTCGACGAGGACGAAATGGGCGCCGCAGTACGGGCACTGGCTCTCGCCGCCCTCGGCCTCGATCGGCAGGTAGACGCGCGGATGCGAGTTCCACAGCGCCATCGAAGGCAGCGGGCAGCTCAGCGGCAGCTCGGCGCGGGTGACTTCGTAGCGCTTGCTGGCGTTGGCGGGCGCGGAAGCGGTGTGCGGATGGTCGGCCATGGCGCTGCTCGGTCCTCGGAGCCCGCATTTTACCGGGATTTCGCTTCGGGGCTCGGCGGCGGGAGCGTGCGCGTCGCTTCGGGGCTGGGCGGTGGGGGCGTGCATGGCCTTCGGGCTGGGCGGCGGGAGCGTGCGCGGAATTCCGGGGGACGCCGCTAGTACATCCATGTAGGCTCCGTGGCGGCATCCATGCCGCCAAGGCC
>DASTWT010000242.1:0-10755 GCA_035765815.1 Luteimonas sp.
CCCACCGGTCGCGCCGAAGGGCTAGCATCGTCGCGTCCGCATTGCAGGAGACGGCGCCATGAAGGGCGATCCCCGGGTCATCGAGCACCTCAACAAGGCGCTCTACAACGAGCTCATCGCGATCAACCAGTATTTCCTGCATGCGAAGATGCTGAAGAACTGGGGCCTGAAGGAACTCGCCGAGCACGAGCACCACGAGTCGATCGACGAGATGAAGCACGCGGACAAGCTGTCCGAGCGCATCCTGTTCCTCGACGGCCTGCCGAACTTCCAGAACCTCGGCAAGCTGCGCATCGGCGAGAATCCGGTGGAGCTGCTCAAGGCCGACCTCGCGCTGGAGATGGAGGCGCTGCCGACGCTGCGCGAGGCCATCGCCTATTGCGAGCAGGTCGGCGATTACACCAGCCGCAAGCTGTTCGCCGACATCCTCGAGTCCGAGGAGGAGCACATCGACTGGATCGAGACCCAGCTCGACCTGATCGCGCGCGTCGGCGAGTCGCCCTACCTGCAGTCCAAGATCGGCGACTGAAAAAGGGGACGGAGGTAGTTAATTTGGGGACAGGACATTCGGAATTCGTCCTGTCCCCAAATTAACTACCTCCGTCCCCATTTCCCGCGTACCCAGCGCCACAGCCACCACACGCACGCCGCGAGCCCCACGCTCGCGGCGACCGCGATGCCGAGCGCGAGGAACGGATGGGCGAAGGCGAGCGCGAGGCCCGTCACCACCACGGCGTCCTCGCCGAAGGACGCGGTCCAGTTGCTCACCGGTTCCGGCGAGACGTTCAGCGCCGCGCGCGTCCCCGCCTTGAGCAGGTGGCTGGCGAGCGCGGTCCCCGCGCCGGCGGCGAGCATGCCGGTGCCCAGGTGCCCGTCCGGCGAGATCGCGGCGGCCGCGAGGAACGCACCCGCGGGCACGCGCAGCAGCGTATGCAGCAGGTCCCACGCCGAATCGACCCCCGGGATCTTGTCGGTGAAGAACTCCACCAGCGCCAGCGCGCCCGACACGCCGATGACCCACGGTGACTGCGCCACCTCCAGCGCGGGCGGCAGGTCGAGCCAGCCGAACCAGCCGGCGACGCCGAGCCCGAACACGGTGAGGTAGACGCGCAGCCCGGCGAGCCAGGCCAGCAGGATGCCCGCGGCGAACAACTGGGCGTGGGTCATGGAGCGCGCTCCCTCCGTCGTCGCCCGCATGCTATACCGCTTGCCATGGACGCGAAGCCAGACCCGTCCGGCGATCCCGCCCGCTCCGCGGCGCCCGCGCCCGGCGCGGACCGGACCGCGCATGGCCAGCGCCTGCAGGGCCACGGGCTTGCCTATTCGCTGCTTGCCGTCTTCCTCGCCGCGCTCGCGTTCGGCGGCTGGGGCCTGTGGACCGTGTTCGCGCCGCGCCCGCACGATGCGCGCGCGCAACTGGCGGCGCAGCGCGAACGCATCGCGACGCTCGAGCAGCAGGCCACCACGCTCGCGCGCTCCGACCAGGTCAGCCGCGAGGCCAACCTCGACCTGCAGCGCACGCTCGCCGAGCGCGACGAGCAGATCGCGGGCCTGCGCGCCGACGTCGCGTTCTACGAGCGCTTCGTCGGCAGCACCGCCCAGCGCCACGGACTCGCCGTGCACCAGCTGCACATGCAAGGGCAGCCGGGCGGTGCCTGGCACTTCGTCGCCACGCTCACCCAGAACGCCGACCGCGGCGCGGTGAACGACGGCAAGCTCACCCTGGCGCTGGAGGGAAGCCGCGGCGGGCGCATGGAGAAGCTGGCGTGGGAGGTGCTGCGGGAGCAGGCCGATGCGCCGGGCATTCCCTATTCGTTCAAGTATTTCCAGCAGGTGCAGGGCGACGTCATCGTGCCCGCGGGGCTGCAGCCCGTGCGCGTGGTGGTGCAGCTGGCACCCGAGCGCAGCGAGCCGGTGGAGCAGTCCTTCACCTGGGCAGAAGCGACCGCCGATCCGGCGCCCTGAGCGTCCCGCATCGCGGCCGCGCGCGCCCGGGGGCGGCGGCTCCGGTTGATTCCGGGCACCCGCGGCCCCATCCTTTGCGCATGCAAACGCCCACTGCCGACAACGCCGCGCCCGGCTACCAGTCGCTGCAGCGACCGCTCGAGTTCACCCGTGCCGCCGCCGCCAAGGTGCGCGAGCTGATCGCGGACGAAGGCAACCCGGCGCTGAAGCTGCGCGTCTACATCCAGGGCGGCGGTTGTTCGGGCTTCCAGTACGGCTTCGAGTTCGACGAGCAGCAGGGCGAGGACGACCTCGCCATCGCCACCGACGACGTCGTGCTGCTGGTGGACCCGCTCAGCCTGCAGTACCTGATGGGCGCGGAAGTGGACTACACCGAGAGCCTGCACGGCGCCCAGTTCACGATCCGCAATCCGAACGCCAAGAGCACCTGCGGCTGCGGCAGCAGCTTCACCGTGTGACGGCGCCGGCGCCTTCCTTCTCCTTCGTCGACGGCGCGCTCGATCGCGCCGACGCGCTGCGCGACGACGCGGCGGCGCTCGCGGCGCTGTGGCCGCGCGCGCGGATCCTGTTGCTCGAAGACGACGGGCGGGCGCTCGCGGACGCCGGTGGGGCCTTGTCCGCGCCGACGGGCACGCAGCTCGGCGGCGGCCCGGGCACGGCGGTGTTCCTCGGCTTGCGCGGCGAAGAGGGCTGGTTCGCGCAGCGCGCGGCGACAGCGGGTCCCGCGGCCCTGGCGGATGCGCCGCTCCGCGTCGACCTGCGCACCGCGGCGGCGACCTGGCCCGCGCGCGACGCCACCGCGTTCGCGCAGGCGCGCGCGCTGCTGCACTGGCACGCCCGGCACCGCTTCTGCGGCGCCTGCGGCGGCGAACTCGCGTTCGTGCGCGCCGGCTGGCTCGGCCGTTGCGCCGCGTGCGGCAGCGAGCACTATCCGCGCACCGACCAGGCGATCATCGCCGCGGTCACCGACGGCAAGCGCCTGCTGCTCGGGCGACAGGCGACGTGGGCGCCGCGCCGCTGGTCGGTACTCGCCGGATTCGTCGAGCCCGGAGAGTCGCTGGAGCAGACCGTCGCCCGCGAAGTGCTGGAGGAAAGCGGCGTGCGCGTGCGCGAAAGCCGCTACGTCGGCTCGCAGCCGTGGCCGTTCCCGGGTTCGCTGATGCTGGGATTCATCGCCCTGGCCGAGCCCGACGCGCCGCAGGCCGGAGAGGAACTGGAAGACGCGCGCTGGTTCGACATCGACGAAGTGCGCGCCGGCCTGGCCGCGGACTGGGCGAACGCCGGCGCGGAGGGCGAGGGCATCATCCTCTCCGCGCCGATCTCGATCTCGCGCTGGCTGGTGGAGCGCTGGCTGGCGGAATTCGCTTAGCGAGGGAACCGCCCCGGCGGGGCGCGTCGGCGCCGCTCAGGCCGCGTCGCCGCGCAGCGCACGCACCGCCGCTTCGAGCTGATCCGCAGGCGTCGTGGGCGGCATCGGCGTGCCGGCGGCAAGCCCGACGTGCGCGCGGAAACGCCGCGGGACGCGCATGCGGCCCAGCCGCGAGTCGCGCCTGCTCCACATGCTGCCCCACATGTTGCGCAGCGCCAGCGGCACCACCGGCACCGGCCGGCCCTGCGCCGCCGCGCGCCCGAGGATCTTCTCGACGCCCGACTTGAACGGCGCGATGTCGCCGTCCTTCGTCAGTGTGCCTTCCGGGAAGATGCCGACCAGCTCGCCTTCGGCCAGCGCCGCGTCGATCGCGTCGAACGCGCGCTGCATCAGCGCGGGGTCCTCGCGCGCGCCGGCGATCGGGATCGCCTTCGCCGTGCGGAAGATCCAGCTGAGCACGGGAATCTCGAAGATGCGGTGGTACATCACCCAGCGCACGGGCCGCGGGATCGCCGCCGACAGGATCAGCGCATCCATGTAGCTGACGTGGTTGCACGCGAGCACCGCCGCGCCCTCGTCGGGCACGTTCGCCTCCACGCCCTGCACGCGCAGCCGGTACAGCGCGCGTACCAGCACCCAGCTCAGGAACCGCATCAGGAACTCGGGCACGATCGTGAAGATCCAGATCGCCACCAGCGTGTTGGCGATCGCCAGCGCCAGGAACAGCTGCGGGATCGTCCAGCCCGCCCACTGCCGCAGCAGCAGGCACAGCACCGACGACGCCACCACGAAGCCGGAGTTCTGGATGTTCAGCGCACCGATCACCCGCGACAGCTCCCGCTTCGGCGTGCGGCTCTGGATCAGCGCGAACAGCGGCACCACGAAGAAGCCGGTGAACACGCCGATGCCGACCAGGTCCGCGACGATCCGCCAGCTGCCGTCCGCGCGCAGGAAGCCGGCCACGTCGAGGCCCGCCGCCGCCACCGCGCCACTGCGCGCGAAGTACAGGTCGAACAGGAAGACGCTCATGCCGAACGCGCCCAGCGGCACCAGGCCGATCTCGACGGTGCGCGCGGACAGCTTCTCGCACAGCATCGAGCCCGTGCCCGTGCCGATGGAGAACAGCGCGAGCGCGAACACGTACAGCGTGTTGCCGCCGCCGAGATGCGCGACCGCGTAGTCGGGCAGCTGCGTGGCGAACACCGTGCCGACGAACCAGAACCAGGACACCCCGAGCACCGCGTTGCGGACCGCGAGCTGCCTGCGCGCCAGCCGCAGCACTTCGAACGTCTCCGGCACCGGGTTCCAGTTGATCCGGAGGTCGGGTGCGGCCGCGCCCGCCGGCGGGATCAGCCGGCTGACCAGGTTGCCGGCCACCGCCAGCGCGATCACGCAGGCGCCCGCCACCCAGGGCCCGTGCGCGCCGGCCGCGGTGAAGATCAGCCCGCCGGCGATCATGCCGACGAGGATCGACACCGAGGTCCCCATCTCGACCAGGCCGTTGCCGCCGGTCAGTTCCTCCGGCCGCAGCACGGCCGGCAGGATCGAATACTTCACCGGGCCGAACAGCGTCGACTGCGCGCCCGTCAGGAACAGCGCGACCAGCAGCAGCGGCAGCGCCTGCAGCACGAACGCCACGGCCGCCAGCGACATGATCGCGATCTCCATCGAGGTCGTGATCCGGATCAGCCGCGACTTCTCCAGCTTCTCCGCGATCTGCCCCGCGGTCGCCGAGAACAGGAAGTAGGGCAGGATGAAGATCGCCGGCGCCAGCGACGCATACAGCGTGCGCTGTTCCGGCGAGGCGTTCATCCAGAACAGCAGGCCGATGATCGCCTGCCGGAACACGTTGTCGTTGAACGCGCCGAAGCACTGGGTGACGAACAGCGGCAGGAACCGCCGCTCGCGCAGCAGCCCGAACTGCGAATGACTGGCCCTGGCCTGGTCCATCGGCGACTCCCCTGCGGTCGGCGGCGCGCGGCCCGGGCCGCGTTCACGTCCGCCTATCGTATCCTCCGCCGATGGCCGCGCAGCCCGCTCCCCCCATCCACGCGATGCCTGCCGCCTTCCTGGGCCACGGCAGCCCGATGAACGCGCTGGAGCGCAACCGCTACACCGACGCGTGGCGCGCGTTCGGCGCCGAGGCCCCGCGGCCGCGCGCGATCCTCGCGGTCTCGGCGCACTGGTACGTCAACGCCACCGCGGTCACCGCCATGGCGCGGCCCAGGACCATCCACGACTTCTACGGATTCCCGCAACCCCTGTTCGACGTGGAATATCCCGCGCCGGGCCTGCCGGAACTCGCCGGCGAGATCGGCGAGATCGTGAAGCCCGAGCAGGTGGGCGCCGACCACGACAGCTGGGGCCTGGACCACGGCACCTGGTCGGTGCTGGTGCACGCGTTCCCCGATGCCGACATCCCGGTCGTGCAGCTCTCGATCAACGCGCTGCAGCCGCCGGAATGGCACCTCGCGATGGGCGCGAAGCTGGCCGCGCTGCGCGCGCGCGGCGTGCTGGTGGTCGGCAGTGGCAACGTCGTCCACAACCTGCGCGCCATCGACTGGCACCGGCGCGACGAAGGCTTCGACTGGACGCGACGCTTCGACGAGGATGCGCGCCGGATCATGACCGAGCGGCCCGGTGACGCGGCAGGCCTGTTCGCCCATCCCGACTTCCGCCGGGTCGCGCCGACCGACGAGCACTTCCTGCCGCTGCTCTACATCGCGGGCATGGCGGCCGCCGCGGGTCGCGGCGCGGACGTGCTCGTCGACGGTTACGCCTACGGCTCGCTGTCGATGGCGTGCTACACCATCGGCTGCGCGGAGCCCGCGCTGCAGGGCGAGGCGGGCGGCGCCGCGGCGCTGGACACGGCGATGCCGCCGGAAGACGCGAACGTCTGAGGACCGCTACTTGTCCGCGATGGTCGCGAGGAGCTGGGCGCGCACGTCCCGCCCTCTCCCGTCGATCTTGCGCGCCATGAGGTACAGCCCGCGACCGCCGCTTCGCCTGGCCCAGAGCTCGCCGACCAGGCGCTTCTCTTCTTCCTGCTCGGCCGTGAAGCGGTCCCCGCCCTTGTATTCGACGACCAGCAAGCGCCCGTCCCTGAGCTTCGCGACGAAGTCCGGATACGTGCGATGGCGCGACGTCGGCATCCAGAACTGGGACGCATGCGCGAGGTTCCGGACCCAGAATTCGACTTCGTCGAGCAGGTCGATGGCCTGCGCGCACTCGAATTCCTCGCCGACGCTGCCGCCCGGCGTCTTCCAGCCCAGTTCGCCGGGCACCGGATAGAAGTGCTTCTGGAACCTGTAGCTGCCGCGGTAATAGGAAGAGGCGGGATACAGCGTCATGTCCGCGGGATAGGTGAACGCGTCGCCGGGCTCGTCGCTGGCGACGAGCTCGAGGCCGTCGTGGAACAGGGCCTGTTGGAAGCCGCGCCGATAGGCGCGCTCCTTCGCCAGCGACAGCTGCTCGACCAGCTTGCGGCGAAGGATGAACTGCCCCTTCAGCAACTGCGGCAGCGAAAAGCCGCGATCCTTCAGCAGGCCGTGCACGGCGCGCCGCAGCCATTCGCGCAGGACCGGCTGCTTTACCGACGCGTCGCGGATTTCCTGGTCGAGCCAGCCGACGAGGTCGGATTCGCTGCGGTCCTGCGCGAACCCCGGCAGGTAGGTGGCGACGTCGTCCTTGATCGGGTGGTAGCGCAGCTGGTGGTCGTCGAGGTCGACCTCGAACGTCATGCTGTCGTCGTTGTAGTGGAAGCTCGAAAGGTCGGGCGGGTCCGCGAGCAGGTCCCAGTGGAAATCCGGGCCCACCACGCCGCTGTCCACCAGGTCCAGGTCGCCCTGCTCGCGCATGAAAAGCCGGGGCACGCGGAACACGGCGCCGCGTTCGCTCGGTGCCTTCGCGGCGGCCGCGATCGCGTTGTGCCGCTGGATGCGATCGGAAAGCTCCATGCGCCCGGAAGGGGGCGCGGTCAGCACGATGGCTTCCGCGGTCAACGGGTCGATCTCGTCGCTGATTTCGATCGTGCCGCCGACGCCGCCGTCCGGGTCCGCGATGAACGCGACGCGATCCAGGTCGCGCGCCGGGACGTTCGCGAGGTCGGGAGCCCTGCGCAGCTCGATGCGGGTCGTGGGCAGCGGCATCGTCGACGGCTCGCCGCCCGTGAGCGGCAGCTTCGGCGTTTCCGCCATGTCCTTGCGGATCCCTGCGGCAGCCTCCATCGGGTTGAAGCCGATGTCGACGAGGGATTGCGTGAGCTCGCCCGCGGCGCGGCCGAAGCCCGAACTGACGACGTGCGCATAGGCCTTGTTCAGCGATTCCTGCCTGCGACGCTTCGCGTATGGCATGCGCAGGACGCGTCCGAGCAGCTGCTGCACGTCCTTGCTGCTGCGCACTTCGGCGACCGAGCAGAAGACGTACGCGAACGAGCAGTCCCAGCCTTCCTTGAGCGCCTGCTTGGTGATGATCACCTCGATCGGACAATCCTTCGCGAACAGGTCGATGCCGTCGAGGTCGCGCTGGTCCCCGGTGGCGACGGCGATGGCGTTCGCGGCCACGCCGTCCGCTTCGACCAGGTGTCGCCTGGTTTCCTCGACGGTGGCGGCGCCGTTCGCGTTCTCCGCCTGGATCAGCAGGATCGGCCGAATGTAATCGGGTTCTTCCATCGCGAGCTTCGCGAGCGACTTTCGCCGCGCGACCGCGCTGCTCACGGCGGATTGCCAGCCGCCGTCGTGCTCCTTGAGGACCACGGGGAACTTGATCATGTCCTCCGATTTCAACTCGAAGGCGGAGACGCTGACCAGCACGTTGGAGCTCGTGGCGTCGGGCGTCGCGGTGAGCTCGACGACCGCGCGCGGCCCGAGGCGCTCGTACACCGCATACGAAAGCGGCGTGGTCGCATTGTGCGCTTCGTCCATGATCACCAGCGGGCCGTGCAGCTTCAGCACGTTTGCGAAGGATGCGAGGACCTTGCCGTCGGCGCCGCGGTCGAGATGGGCCAGTTCGCCGACGCTGCCCGCGAAATGCGATTCCAGGTCTTCGTGCGGTTCATAGACCTTGCGGCCCTCCTTGTCGGTCACGCGCAAGGCGGCGACGGTGGACACGACGAGGCAGACCTGCGATGCGATGTCGGCCGGGCGGATCCGCGGGAATTCCGCGACGTCGAACACCGCGACCCGCCCGTCGAAGGCCTCGTCCAGCGCCTGCCTGTACGGGTGGCGCGGATCGCGGAACGCCTCCAGCGTCTGCGCCTTGATCCGGGTCGTCGGCACCATCCACATGACCAGCGGGAACTCGCGGTCGAGCAGGTCCCTGCCGGCCGACTGGATGATGTGCGCGCCCATGACGGTCTTGCCGCCGCCGGTGGGGATGCGCAGGCAGACGTAGGGCACGTCCGGCAGGCCGGGCATCGGCGTGTACGTGCCCGGCAGGCCCTTGTCCACGGTGACGGCGAACGCAGCCGCGGGATCGCCGGGCCGCGCCGCGGCGAAGTAGCGCGCCAGGCTGGCGAGCGTGCGTTGCTGGTATCGCTTGAGCGCGAGGGCCACGTCAGCGCGCCCTGATGTCGTAGGGCGTCTGCCGGAACCGTATGCCCAGCTCGGCGAGCTGTTCCCCGGTCAGTTCGCTTGCTTCGCCGTAGATCTTCTTGGGCCCGGCGAACGGGGGCAGCGAGCGCAGCAGGCGCCGGGTCAGGACGTTGCCCCCGTGCCGGCTGCGCTCGCCCAGGATGCCGTTGAAGAGCAGGTAATAACCCGTCCCTTCGTGGGACCCAAGGAACACGTCCTTCCCCGCGCGGCTCGGCCATGGCGTCCCCGTCTCGGAAAACCAGACGTGGGCCGCCAGATGCTCGAAACGGATGTCGTCACGGATGCCGCCTTTCTCGTCGAGCACCGCTGCGCCGAGCGTGTAGAAGCGGAAGCCGCCGCCTCCGGACCACCCGGTCGCCGCGGACACTCCGCCCTGTTCGCCGTCCACCACCTTCGCCAGCCGCACGCGCGCGTGGGTGCGCGCGTGCCCGCCGGTCTCGATCCCGATCCAGCGCCGGCCCATCTTGTGCGCGACCGCCGCGGTCGTCCCCGAGCCGAGGAAACTGTCGAGCACGAGGTCGCCCTCGTCGGTCGCGGCTTCCAGGATGAAGCGCAGGAGGCTCTCGGGCTTCGGATAGTCGAAGTCCTCCTGGAAGCCGAAAAGCTTGGCTTCCGCGGCGGAATCCTCGTAGGTGCCGACGCCGAACGCGTCCTTCGAAAGCAGGTTGTGGATCTTCTTGCCCTTGCCGCCAGCGGAACGGACGCGCCGCGGCCTGAACTTGCCGCTCTTGACGATGTAGGTGTCGCCCATCGCCAGCTGCTCGTCGATGGAATCCTGGCTGTAGCGCCACTCTCCTTCGATCACGACCTCGGTGGCGTTCGTCCCGCCCGAAATCGAGAAGTCCTCCAGCAGCCGCACCAGGCTCGTCTTCTCCGCGAAGTCGCGGCGCGCGACATGGCCGTCCGCGGCCTTCGGGAAGCGCATCGAGCCCGCCCGGAAGCGCAGCACCCCGCGCGTGTTCCCCGCGTTGTACAGCGGATAGGTCTCGTCCTCGCTCGTCTCCCCGATCGTCAGTTCCGGCGCGCTGGCCTTGCGCTTCGCGTAGCAAAGGACGTGCTCGGTGATGGTACCGATTTTCGAAAGGTACGACGGCTTGCGCTTCTTGATCCAGGTGAAATCGGCGAGGAAGTTCCTGCGGTCGAAGACTTCGTCCACGAGGACCTTGAGGTAGTGCGCCTCGTTGTCGTCGATCGTGATCCAGAGGGTGCCGTTTTCCGCGAGCAACCGGTGGAGAAGCTCGAGCCGCGGGTACATCATCGACAGCCACTGGGAATGCTCGAGGTTGTCGTCGTAGTGCTCGAACGCGCTGCGCGTGTTGTAGGGCGGGTCGATGAAGATGCACTTCACCCGGCCCGCGTAATAGGGCAGCAGCGCCTTGAGCGCGTCGAGGTTGTCGCCTTCGATGAGCATGTTCGGCGAGTCGGGCTCGCCGTAGCCGAGGCTCTCCACCGGCTCCAGGAGCCGATAGGGCGCGCGCGCCGCCAGGGTCAGGTCGGCATCGCGCCCGGACCAGGCCAGCAGCGGCATCTAGCGCGCCCCTTCCCGCGCCGACGCCGGCCCCTCGGGGACGATCTTCGGCAGCTGGTCGAGGAGGGACTTGGGCATGGACCCGGGGCAGGCGCTCGCAGGCCTTCAATGAAAGCAAAACTTTCACGAAAGTGAAAGCGAAACTTCCGGAACGCGCGCGGGGCGCCCCTAACGTCCTGATCCATGAAGGACGAGAAAGCGGAATTTTCGGCGCGCCTGCGCGCGGCGCTGCGGGACGCCCGGATCGAGGCGAGCCCGGCCG
Source organism: Luteimonas sp. (assembly GCA_035765815.1). Classification (GTDB taxonomy): domain Bacteria; phylum Pseudomonadota; class Gammaproteobacteria; order Xanthomonadales; family Xanthomonadaceae; genus Cognatiluteimonas. Next base: position 10,716 of record DASTWT010000242.1, read on the forward strand.
TCCTGGAAAAGCGCTTCAACTCCCGCTACGCGGGCGCGCC
>DASTWT010000243.1:0-10538 GCA_035765815.1 Luteimonas sp.
GGCGCGGCACGGCGTCGACGCGCACCAGATCGCGGACTACCTCGCGCTGTGCGGCGACGCGGTGGACAACATCCCTGGCGTCCCGGGCATCGGCGCGCGCACCGCGGCGGTGCTGCTCGCCCACTTCGAGAGCCTCGACGCGCTGCTGGAGCGGATCGAGGAGGTGCCGTACCTGCGCGTGCGCGGCGCGGCGTCGATCGCGGCGAAGCTGCGCGCGCACCGCGAGCAGGCGCTGCTGTACCGGCGCCTCACCACCATCGCGTGCGACGCGCCGCTGTCGCACGACGCGGACTTCGCCCGCGGCGCGCCCGACGGCGCGCTGCTGCTGGCGCTGTGCGAGGCGCTGCGCTTCGGGCCGATGACCCGGCGCCGCCTGCACGACGCGGCCGGCCTGCCGATGGCCGCGCCGGCGGCACCCGGCGCCCCAGGCACCGCGCCCGTCCCGGCCTGAACACAGCCGCGCGCGGGCGCGCTAGCATCGGCCCATGACCGACGCCGATGCCGACGCCCCAGCCGAGACCCTCTACGAAGGCCACTGGCTGCGGCTGCGCCAGCGCGGGCGCTGGGAATACGCCGAGCGCACGCACGGCGACGGCATGGCGGTCATCATCGTCGCGTGCACGCCGGAGGATCGGGTGTTGTTCGTCGAGCAGTTCCGCATCCCGCTCGGCAAGCCGACCATCGAGATGCCCGCGGGGCTGGTCGGCGACCAGGCCGGCGAGGACACGCTCGAGGACGCGGCGCGGCGCGAGCTGGTCGAGGAAACCGGCTGGGACCCGGCGCGGGTCGAAGTGCTGCTGGTGGGGCCGACGTCGTCGGGCATGAGCAACGAGCGCATCGCCTTCGTCCGCGCCACCGGCCTGGTGCGCGTGGGCCCGGGCGGCGGCGACGAGACCGAGGAGATCGTGGTCCACGAAGTGCCGCGCGCGGAAGCGCCGGCCTGGCTGGTGCGCAAGCAGTCCGAGGGCTACGAGCTCGACCTCAAGCTGTGGGCGGGCTTGTGGATGCTGGAGCGGAACCCGGACGGTTCGCCGCTGGAGTGAGCCCCGCCGGATCCGGCGCGCCCGCATCGGGCAGCGCCTGCCGCAGCGCGCGCAGGGCCGGCAGCAGCGTCGGCGGATCGAGCAGCGCCTTGCGCGCCGCGGCGACCGCACGACGGGCTTCGGCCGGCGTGGCGCCCGACTCGACGAGCGCGACGGCGGCGACCCGGCATTCGAGCAACGCGTCGATCCAGTCGGCCGGCTGCGGCTGGCGCCAGCGCGCCGTGGCGACGCGCAGCGCGCGGAACGAGGGCGCGATGCGCGCAAGGTCGTCGAGCGCGGCGGCGAACGCCGCGGGAGAGCGCTCCGGGAGCGCCGGATCCAGCGCGGCGGACAGCGCCGCCAGCGCATCCGCCATCCGCCGGCGCAGCACGCCGGTCGAGCGCACGGGCAACAGCCACCACGCGCAGGCGACGGAGATCGCCGCGCCGGCGACGATCTCGAGCATGCGTTGCGCCAGCAGTTGCGACGCGGGCGCGTCGGAGAAGCCCTGCAGCAGCGCCAACGCGATGGTCACGAACAGCGCCCACCAGCCGTAGCCGAGCGGCCGCAGCCAGACCCCGAGGAACACCGCGGCCAGGACCAACGTCGCGACGAGGGCGCCGTGCCCGCCGGCGTGGAAATCCAGCAACAGCGCGACGACGGTGCCCGCCCCCGCGCCGGCGACGCGCAACAGGCTCTTCCAGGCGACGTCGAGCCGGCCGCGGTTGCCGCTGGCGACGATGTAGGCGGTGAGCACCAGCCACGCCCAATGCCCGGCGAAGAACGCGTGCCCGGCGACGAAGGCGAGCGCGAGCGACGCGGCCATCTGCAACGCCATGCGCGTGCCGGCGTCCGGCTTCAGCGCGCTCGTGCGCGCGTCCTGCGCGGCGACGGTCGCGCCCGCCCGCAGCGGCGGCGGATGCATCGCCGCGGGCGCCGCGGCCAGCCATCCCGCGCGCACCGCCAGCGCGTGCGCGATCGCGGCCCACGCCGCGGCGAACAGCGCCACGACCACCGGGAACAGCCACGGCGGGAACGGGCCCGCGCGCACGGCGGCACCATGCGGCGCGACCAGCAGCGCCACGAACGGCAGCGCGAGCAGCGACCCGATGCGGCGCGCGTCCGGACCGAAGCGCCGCAGCCACACCGGCAGCGACATGCCCGCGACGAACAGGGTGGCGCCCAGCCACGGCGCATCGCGCAGCAGCATGCCGACGCCCACTGCGGCGAGGCCCACCAGCGGCAGGACGAACGCGGACTCCGCGCGATGGCGGCGATCGTCGGCGAGCCGGCTGCGCGACATCGACAGGCTCAGCACGACCGCGAGCACCGCCGGCCCCGGCGCAGGGTCCAGCGCGAGCGTGCACGCCAGCGTCGCGAGCGCGGCGCCCATCGCGACCACCGCTTCGCGGAACGCGTCGCGCGCGCGATGCGGGGCGTGATCGGCCATCGGCGCAGCGTCAGCCGGCGTAGCGGTCGGTCGCCTCGACCAGCGCGTGCACGTGCTCGGGCTCGAACGCCGAGTGCCCCGAGCCGGGATTGATCACCAGCTCCGAACCCGGCCAGGCCTTGTGCAGTTCCCATGCATTCTGGATCGGGCAGACGACGTCGTAGCGGCCGTGCACGATCACGCCGGGGATGCCGGCGATGCGGTGCGCGTCGCGCAGCAGCTGGTCCTCGACTTCGAAGAAGCCGCCGTTGACGAAGTAGTGGTTCTCGATGCGCGCGAAGGCGAGCGCGAACTTCGGGTCCTCGTGCCCGGCGACGAAATCCTGGTCGACGTGCAGGAAGCTGGTCGCGCCTTCCCAGACGCTCCACGCGCGCGCCGCGGCCAGGCGCGTGGCCTCGTCCTCCGACGTGAGGCGGCGATGGAACGCCGAGATCAGGTCGGCGCGCTCGACTTCCGGGATCGCGGCGAGGTAATGCTCCCAGGCGTCGGGGAACAGGCGCGACGCGCCTTCCTGGTAGAACCACTCCAGTTCCCAGCGGCGGAGCATGAAGATGCCGCGCAGCACCAGCTCGGCCACGCGGTCCGGATGGCTTTCGGCGTAGGCGAGCGCGAGGGTGGAGCCCCAGCTGCCGCCGAACACCTGCCAGCGATCGATGCCGAGCCTGGCGCGCAGCTTCTCGATGTCGGCGACGAGGTCCCAGGTGGTGTTGTCGCGCAGGTCCGCGTGCGGCGTGGAGCGGCCGCTGCCGCGCTGGTCGAACAGCACGATGCGGTACTTCGCCGGGTCGTGGAAGCGGCGCATCTTCGGGCTGCAGCCCGCGCCCGGGCCGCCGTGCAGCAGCACGACCGGTTTGCCCTGCGGGTTGCCGCACTGTTCGTAGTACAGGCGATGGCGCGCATCCACCTCGAGGACGCCGGTGTCGTACGGTTCGATCTCGGGGTACAGCGTGCGCATGGCGGGCTCCGGCGGGCGTGGTTCGAACGTCACGACTGCCCGCGATTGTAGCGGCCGAGCGTGACCCGGTCGCGCTGCTCGAGGTCGCGCGCGGTCGATACGTCGGCGTACCCTGCGGCCGAGAGCAGCGCGCGCACGGCGGCGCCCTGCTCCAGGCCGTGTTCCAGCAGCAGCCAACCGCCGGCGACGAGGCGCGACGGCGCGTCGCGGACGATCGTCCGGATCGCGTCGAGGCCATCGGCGCCCGACGACAGCGCCAGCGCGGGTTCGTGCCGCAGGTCGTCCAGGTGCGGGTCGCCGACGGCGATGTACGGCGGGTTCGACGCGACCAGGTCGAAGGTTTCGCCGGCGAGCGGCTGCAGCCAGTCGCCTTCGCGGAATTCGACGTTGCCGATGCCGAGCGCGCGGGCGTTGCCGCGCGCCACCTCGAGCGCGGCGGCGCTGGCGTCCACCGCGACGACCCGCGCCGCCGGTCGTTCGTGCGCGAGCGCCAGCGCGATCGCGCCGCTGCCGGTGCCCAGGTCGGCGATGCGCAGCGGCTTTCCTTCGGGCAGGCGCTCGAGCGCGAGCTCGACCAGCAGCTCGGTTTCCGGCCGCGGGACCAGCGTGTCCGGCGTCACCCGCAGGTCGAAGCGCCAGAAACCGCGATGGCCGGTGATGTACGCGACCGGCTCGCCGGCAGCGCGGCGGGCGACGAGGCGCTCGCAGGCTTCGCGCGCCGCTTCGTCCACCGGGTCGTCGCCGTGCGCGTACAGCCAGCTGCGCGTGCGCCCCAGCGCATGCGCGACCAGCAGCGCGGCGTCGACCGGGTCGACGCGCGCCGCCGCGCCGCGCAGCAGCGTCGCGACGTCGATCATCCCCTGCGGGCCCGGATCAGCGCTTCGGGAACTCGATCGGCTGGCCCTTCCGCGCCTCGACCTGCGCGGCGCACATGCGGATCGCCTCCACCGTCTGCTTCAGCTGGCGCGGGCCGCCCTCGATGTCCGCCACGCGCGCGGCGAACTTCTCCTGCAGCGCGGCGGCATCGGCATCGCTGCACATGCCCGCCGAGTAGAGGTTGATGACCGCTGCGCCGGCCGGCTCGAGCTTGGCCACGATGTCCTTGAAGTGCGCGTCGGTCCAGTCGCGCAGTGCCGGACGCGTTTCCGCCTCGGCCATCTGGTTGCCGACCGCCGGGAAGATCTCGTTGCGGCGCAGGAGGCCCGGTTCGAAGACCATCGCGCGGACGCGCTCGTTGAGCGCCGGATCGAGGGTGCCGCCCATCGCGCCGAGCAGCTGGCTGCGCAACACGGCGTCCTGGCTCGCACGGAAGGCCTTCTCGGCGGCGTCGAAGGCCGCCTGCCCGCCTTCCTGCACCGCCACCTCGAGCGCGACGTCGCGCAGGTCCTGCGGTACCGCGTCGAGGTGCAGGGCGCCGTCGCCATCGAGCCCGAGGACGGCGCGGCCGGCCTTGTTCATTTCCGCGCGCACCGCCGGATCCTTCAGGCGATGGGCGAAGAAGCCGACGAGGGCGGAGCGCAGCAGGCCATCGTCGTCCGGCTCGCCGGCCTTCGGCGCCATGCCCAGCTGCTGCAGGCGCGGGCGGTAGATCGCCGCGACCTGCGCGCGGAACGCGTCGCGCGCCTCGTCGTCGGGCAGCAGGTGCTCGGCGATCCACTCGGTGTTGCCCATGCCGGCGGTCGCGGTCTGGCGCACCGGCGCCGACGCGAACTGCGGCAGCGCGGCGAGGAACTGCGAGACCGTCAGGTTGCCCGCGCCGTACGCGGCGGTCACGGAATCGGCATACACGCGCTGCTCGCGCTCGTCGAGCTTGGCGAACGCGCCGGACAGCGCCTCCTGCAGCTTCGGCGACAGCGCGAAGCGGTAGTAACCGTTGCCGTGCGCGTTCGGCATCACCCACACCGGGCAGCTGCCCGCTTCGGTGAGTTCCATGCGGCCTTCGGCGCCGGTGAACAGCATCTTCTGCGTGCGGACCTGGTCGCCGTCGGCGTAGCGCACGACCAGCGGGATGCCCCAGGTCTCGTTCGCGTCGGCGGTCGAGCCGATCGGCAGGTAGCGCTGCTGCGACAGCACCAGCGCGGGCTTCATGCCGCTGCAGTCCAGGTCGACCTTCACGAACGGCACGCCCGGCTGGTCGATGAAGCTGAAGAACGCGCCGGCGACCGCTTCCGGCGCATCGCTCTCGGCGGCCACGGCGCGGATCAGGTCGGCGCTGGTCGCGTTGCCGCGCGCGTGCGCCTTCAAATACTTCCGGATGCCGGTGCGGAACTGCCCGGGCCCGATGTACTGCTCGAACATGTTCAGCGTCGCGCCACCCTTCTGGTAGGTGATGCCGTCGAACGCAGACTGCACGTCGGTGAAGTCCTTGATCGGCTCGTGCACGCGGCGGGTGCTGGCGAGGCTGTCGGCGCCCATCGCGCCGATCGCGCCCTCGAGCAGGCCGCGGTCGGTATGCGCCTCGGGCTGCAGCTGGCCGTGGATCTTGTTGCCCATCCAGGTAGCGAAGCCTTCGTTGAGCCAGATGTCGTCCCACCAGCGGGTGGTGACGAGGTCGCCGAACCACTGGTGCGCCAGCTCGTGCGCGCTGACGCCCCAGAACGCCTGGCGGCGGCTCACGGCGGACGTCTCGTCCGGGAACATCAGGCTGTCGCGGTACACGATCAGGCCCGCGTTTTCCATCGCGCCGGCCCAGAAGTCGGGCGCGGCCATGTTGTCGAGCTTCGCGAACGGATACGGGATGCCGAAATAGCTCTCCAGCGCGCGCACGATCTCCGGCGTGTGCGCCAGCGAATACTTCATGCGGCCGCCCTGCCCCTTCGCGGCCACGCCGCGCAGCGGGATCGGGGTGGTGCGGTCGCCGTTCGGCGCGATGTCCGGACCCTGCACGACGTCCCAGGGGCCGACCGCGAAGGCGACGAGGTAGCTCGGCAGCGCCTCGGTCTTCGCGAACTGCACTTCCTTCATCGGGCCCTCCAGGTCGGTGGTCTTCACCTCGGGCGCGTTCGCGACGACGACGTCGGCATCGGGCACGGTGAACCACATGCGCCAGGGCTGCTTGAAGCTCGGCTCGTCGAAGCCGGGGAATGCGGTGCGCGCGCCCAGCGGCTCCATCTGCGTCATCACGTAGTCGTTGCCGTCCGGCTTCACCCTGTAGGCGCCCTGGAGCTGGCCGAACGGCGCGTCGTAGTCGATCGCGATCAGGCCCTTGCCGGGCGCGATGGGCTTCGGCGCGGTCAGCTTGAGCACGCCGGACACGTCGACCTCGGCGGCGGTGAGGTCCTGGTTGCGGCCGTTCTGCGGCATGTACACGGCCCTGGTGATGTTCAGGCCCTTGCCGTGCATCCAGATGGTGTCGGTGGCCTTCGCGACGTCGACGCTGATGTCGACGTGGCCGGAGAAGCGCTCCCGGGTCGGATCGATGGTCAGGTGCAGGCCGACCTCGCTCGGGACGACGGTGCGCGGCAGCGGGCCCGTGGGGACGTTCGCATCGGCGGCGGCGGCCAGGCCGGTGGCGGCCAGCAGGGCGGTGGCGAGCAGGGAGCGGCGCAGGATCATGTCGTCGGGCCTCCGGAGGGAAGTCCACGAGGTTACCGCCGGCCGGGACCGCCCGACCATGACGAAAGTCCCGGGTCGGGGGGAACCAGGGAACGCGCCGCGAGATCCGTCGCAGGAGCTGCGACACGTGAATGCCAGTCTCCGCGCCATGTCCGCGCAATTCGCCCTGCGTTTCGGCATTCATCCGCGGGCCGGCGAAGGACGGGATAATGCCGGCATGCCCGCCTCAGTTCCGAGCCCGGTCGATCCGACCGCCGGCTTCCATCCGGCCGTCGCCGGCTGGTTCGCGCGGGCGTTCCCGGGCGGCCCCACCGACGCGCAGCGCCAGGCCTGGCCGGCGATCGCCGGCGGCCGCCACGTGCTGGTCGCCGCGCCGACGGGCTCGGGCAAGACGCTTACCGCCTTCCTTTCCGCGATCGATGCGCTGGTCCGCCAGGGACTCGCGGCCGGCGGCCTGCCCGACACGACCCAGGTGGTCTACGTCTCGCCGCTGAAGGCGCTGTCCAACGACATCCACCTCAACCTCGAGGCGCCGCTGGCCGGCATCCGCGAGGAGCTCGCGCGGCTCGGGCTGCCGGACGTCGAGATCCGCACCGCGGTCCGCACCGGCGACACGCCGCAGGCCGAACGCGCGGCGCTGCGGAAGAATCCGCCGCACATCCTGGTGACGACGCCGGAATCGCTGTACGTGCTGCTCGGCTCGGAATCCGGGCGCGCGATGCTGGCGCCGACGCGCACCGTGATCGTCGACGAGATCCACGCCGTCGCCGCGAGCAAGCGCGGCAGCCACCTGTCCCTCTCGCTGGAACGGCTGGAGGCGCTGCGCGGCGCGCCGCTGGCGCGCGTCGGGCTGTCGGCGACGCAGAAGCCCATCGACGAGGTGGCGCGATTCCTGGTCGGCGCGGCGAACGTCGGCGCCGACGGCGCGCCCGGTTGCGCGATCGTCGACATCGGCTATTCGCGGCGACGCGACCTGGCCCTGGAGCTGCCGCCGGTGCCGCTGCAACCGGTGATGTCGAACGAGCACTGGGAGCTGGTCTACAAGCGCCTGGCCGAGCTGGTCGGGCAGCACCGCACCACGCTGGTCTTCGTCAACACCCGGCGCATGGCCGAACGCGCCGCTCGCCACCTGGCCGACCTGCTCGGCAACGAGCACGTCGCCGCGCACCACGGCAGCCTCGCGAAGGAACTGCGGCTCGATGCCGAGCAGCGGCTCAAGGCAGGCTCGCTGAAGGTGCTCGTGGCGACGGCGTCGCTGGAGCTCGGCATCGACATCGGCGACGTCGACCTGGTCTGCCAGCTCGGCTCGCCGCGCTCGATCGCCGCGTTCCTGCAGCGCGTCGGCCGCTCGGGCCACTTCGTCGGCGGCACGCCGAAGGGGCGGCTGTTCCCGACCTCGCGCGAGGACCTGGTCGAATGCGCGGCCCTGCTCGACTGCGTGCGCCGCGGCGAACTCGACGCGCTGGTGATGCCGGTCGCGCCGCTGGACGTGCTTGCGCAGCAGATCGTGGCCGAAGTGGCGGCGCGCGAGTGGGAGGAGGACGCGCTGTACGACTGGATGCGCCGTGCCTGGCCCTACCGCAACCTCGAGCGCGCGACCTGGGACCAGGTGATCCGCATGCTCGCCGACGGCTACGCCACGCGCCGCGGCAACCGCGGCAGCTACCTGCACCGCGACGCCGTGCACGGCCGCCTGCGCGGGCGCGCCGGCGGGCGCATGACCGCGGTGATGTCGGGCGGCACGATCCCCGACACCGGCGACTACAGCGTGGTGATGGAACCGCAGTCGATCATGATCGGCACGGTCAACGAGGATTTCGCCATCGAGTCGATGGCGGGCGACATCTTCCAGCTCGGCAACGCGAGCTACCGCATCCTGCGCGTCGAGGCCGGCCGCGTGCGGGTCGAGGACGCGCAGGGGCAGCCGCCGACGATCCCGTTCTGGCTGGGCGAGGCGCCCGGGCGCACCGACGAGATGTCGGCCGGCGTGTCGCGGCTGCGCGAAGAGATCGCGCAGCGCGTCGGCGGCGATCCCGAGGCGCTCGTCGCGTGGCTGATGGAGGACGTCGGCCTGCCGGAGGAAGCCGCGCGCCAACTCGCCGACTATTGCACCAACCAGCAGGCCGCGCTCGGCGCGATGCCCACGCGCGACACCATCGTGCTGGAACGCTTCTTCGACGAGTCAGGCGGCACCCAGCTCGTCATCCACACCCCCTACGGCAGCCGCGTCAACCGCGCCTGGGGCCTGGCGCTGCGCAAGCGCTTCTGCCGCAAGTTCAACTTCGAGCTGCAGGCGGCGGCGACCGAGAACGCGATCGTGCTGTCGCTCTCGACCAGCCATTCCTTCCCGCTGATCGAGGTCGCCGGCTACCTGCACTCGAACACCGCCGAGCACATCCTGGTGCAGGCGCTGCTCGACGCGCCGCTGTTCGGCGTGCGCTGGCGCTGGAACGCGACCACCGCACTCGCCCTGCCCCGCTTCGTCGGCGGCAAGAAGGTCGCGCCGCAACTGCAGCGGATGAAGTCGGAAGACCTGCTGGCCAGCGTGTTCCCCGACCAGGTCGCGTGCCTGGAGAACATCGTCGGCGAGCGCGAGGTGCCGGACCATCCGCTGGTGGCGCAGACGCTCGACGACTGCCTGCACGAGGCGATGGACACCGAGGGCTGGCTGGCGCTGCTGCGGCGCATCGAGGCCGGCGAAGTCGAGGTGGTCGCGCGCGACGTGACCGCGCCCTCGCCGTTCGCGGCGGAGGCGCTCAGCGCCAAGCCCTACGCGTTCCTCGACGACGCGCCGCTGGAGGAACGCCGCACCCAGGCGGTGATGACGCGCGGCATTTCCGATCGCGGCGACGCGGGCGACCTGGCGCGGCTCGACGCCGGCGCGATCTCCGAGGTGCGCGAGCAAGCCTGGCCGCGCGCGCGCAACGCCGACGAGATGCACGACGCGCTGATGGCGCTGGGCTGCGTGACCGCGACCGAAGCCCTGGCGACGCCGGGCTGGCCCGAGCTGCTGCGGCAGCTCGCCAACGACCATCGCGCCGCGCGCATCGAGGCCGGCGCGAGCCTGTGGGTCGCGGCCGAACGGCTGCCGCCGGCGCGCGCGCTGCATCCCGCCGCCGCGGTCGCGCCCGCGATCGAGGCGCCCGCGGAATACGCGCGCGAAGCCTGGACGCGCGAGGCAGCGCTGGTGGAGATGTTGCGCGCGCGCCTGTCGGGCCTCGGCGTGGTCGCCGCCGCGACGCTCGCCGCACAGCTCGCGCTGCCGCAATACGAGATCGACATGGCGCTGGCCGGCCTCGAAGGCGAGGGTTACGCGATGCGCGGCCACTTCTCCGCCACGCCCGCGCTCGAGTGGTGCGAGCGCCAGCTGCTGGCGCGCATCCACCGCTACACCATCGGGCGCCTGCGCAAGGAAATCGAGCCGGTCGCGGCGCACGATTTCATGCGCTTCCTCTGCGACTGGCAGCGCGTGTCGAAGGCGGCGCGCGGCAGCGGCCCGGAAGCCCTGGCCAACGTGCTGGCGCAACTGGAGGGTTTCGAGGCGCCGGCCGCGGCG
>DASTWT010000244.1:0-11860 GCA_035765815.1 Luteimonas sp.
TAAGGAGAACCCGATGAAAGCGAATGCGAGGTTGTTGGTTGGCCTGGTGGCACTGGGCTTGGTTGCCGCATGTTCGGCCGCGCCGTCCGGTGATGCGGCGGTCCCCGCGACCGCGCCGACCCGGGCGGCAATGGCTGATGCCGGCAAGCCGGCCCCGACCCAGCAGGCTTCGGCCACCGGCACCATCGAAGCGATCGACATGGTGGCGAAGACCGTCACCATCGCTCACGGCCCGGTGCCGGCGCTGCAGTGGCCTGCGATGACGATGACGTTCCAGGCCCCGGGGATCGACCTGGCGGCGTTCAAGCCGGGCGATCGGATCGCGTTCGAATTTTCCGCCCAAGGCATGAAGGCCACGGTGATCGCTCTGAAGCGCGAGTAGTTCGTCCCAGTTGCTGGGCGCGCCACGTTCAAGGGCACGCCCAACGCGAGGCAAGAACGCAGGCGCCAGGGTTACGAGGGCAAACCGCACTAAAAGAACGCGCCATCGTTACGGGACGCGACGTGGTTAAGGGGTTGCGCCCGCACGGACCGACAGCAGGTACCCGCGAGCATTTTCGCTTAACCCCTTGATAGGGCTACCGGATGTGTCTGGGCGCGCCATCGTAAGGGGTCGCGACAGGGTTAGAGGGGCGACGACATCGACAGACGGCCGCCGACAGCGGGGCGTGCTGCAATCAGGGCCATTTCACTTAACATAATATACATTATGCGAAGTACGGGCAGAGCCCGGGCAGGCGCCCCGGGGCCTGATTCCGGCTATTTTTCCTCGTTGCCCCGCCACCACCGGATGCCCGCCCATGCGACGTTTCGCCTGTCTCGTCTTGCTGTCGGTGTTCGGCACGTCGCAGGCGGTTTCCGCCGCGGGACAAGCGGCGACCGCGGCACATCCCGCCACGTGGCAACCGTCGCCGGGCCACGCCCAGGTGCGGATCTGGCCGGGTGCCGTGCCGGATGCGCTGCCGGATCCGAAGCCCGAATCCCTCGGCCCGCCGCCTGGCCGCGAATGGTGGCCCAGGGCCAACGACGTCAGCGAGCCGACGATGACCATGTATCCGCCGAGCGGGCGCAACACCGGCGTCGCCATGGTCGTGCTGCCCGGCGGCGGCTACCAGTCCCTGGCGATGGACCTCGAGGGCACGGAGATCTGCGACTGGCTCACCTCGCGTGGCATCACCTGCGTGCTCCTGAAGTACCGGGTGCCCGACTCCGGCCCGACCTGGCGCGCGGGGCACCGCTACAACCCGAAGGTCCTGACAGCGCTGCAGGACGCGCAACGCACGCTGGGACTGGTGCGCCAGCATGCACGGGAATGGCACGTCGATCCGCACAAGGTCGGCGTGATCGGTTTTTCCGCGGGCGGACACCTTGCCGCGATGGCCAGCACGCGTTTCGCGAAGCGCACTTACGCGCCCGTGGATGCCGCCGACCGGCTGGGCAGCCGCCCCGACTTCGCCGTCATCGCCTACCCAGGCCACCTGTGGGCACACGAGGACGAGGACCCCGCGACCCGCGACAACGCCGACCTCGCGCTGCACCCGTGGATCCGCGTTCCCGCCGACACGCCGCCCACCTTCCTGGTACAGGCAGAGGACGACCCGGTCGACAACGTGCGGCAATCACTCGCCTATTACGTCGCGCTGAAGGGCACGGGCGTGCCGGCGGAAATGCACCTGTACGCGCAGGGCGGGCACGCCTTCGGCGTGCGGAAGGCGACCTTGCCCATCGGGCGATGGACCGGGCTCGTCGAGGACTGGCTGCGCACGATCGGGATGCTCCCCGCCGCCGCCGCACACTAGCTAACTAGCCGCGCCCTACTTCCTGCGGGCTTCCTCGCGCGCCGCGCGCAGCGCGTCGAGCTTCTCCTTGAGCTTGAGCTCCAGCCCGCGCGGCACCGGTTCGTAGTACACGCGCTCGCCCATCGCGTCCGGGAAGCCGGTCTGGTCCAGGGCGATGCCGCCCTCGGCGTCGTGGTCGTACCGGTAGCCCTTGCCGTAGCCGAGCTGCTTCATCAGCTTCGTCGGCGCATTGCGGATGTGCATCGGCACATCCTGCGTGCCGTACTGCTCGACGTCGCGGCGCGCGGCATTGAACGCGGCGTAGGCGGCGTTCGACTTCGCCGTGCTGGCCAGGTAGATCACCACCTGGGCCAGCGCGAGGTCGCCTTCGGGGCTGCCCAGGCGCTCGTACGCATCCCAGGCGTCGATCGACATCTGCAGCGCGCGCGGGTCGGCCAGGCCGATGTCTTCCACCGCCATGCGCGTGATGCGGCGTGCCAGGTACGCGACATCGGCGCCGCCGTCGAGCATGCGCGCGAACCAGTACAGCGCGGCGTCGGGATTGGAGCTGCGCACCGATTTGTGCAGCGCCGAGATCTGGTCGTGGAACTGCTCGCCGCCCTTGTCGAAGCGGCGGGTGCGGTCGGCGAGCACCTGGGCGAGGGTGGCGTCGGTGACGGTGCCGCCCTGCCCCGCGCTGCCCTCCCCGCCCTCCTCCACCAGCTCGGCGGCGATCTCCAGCAGGGTCAGCGCGCGGCGCACGTCGCCGTCGGCGGCCTGCGCGATCAGTTCGAGCTGTTCGCCTGCCACGCGCAGGCCGCGGCCGCCGAGCCCGCGCTCGTCGTCGAGCGCCTGCCGTAGCGCCTGCACGATGTCGTCGACCGACAGCGCCTCCATCACGTGCACGCGGCAGCGCGACAGCAGCGCGGAGTTCAGCTCGAAGGACGGGTTCTCGGTGGTCGCGCCGACGAAGAGGATGGTGCCGCGCTCGATGTGCGGCAGGAACGCGTCCTGCTGCGCCTTGTTGAAGCGGTGCACCTCGTCGACGAACAGCACCGTGCGGCGGCCGGTGGCGAAGCGCGCGGCCGCTTCGGCGAGCACCTGGCGCACTTCCGGCAGGCCCGACAGCACGGCGGAGATCGCGCGGAAGTCGGCGTCGGCGTACTGCGCGAGCAACAGCGCGAGCGTGGTCTTGCCGCAACCCGGCGGGCCCCACAGGATCATCGAGTGCACGCGGCCGGACTCGATCGCGCGCCGCAGCGCGGAACCGGGCGCGAGCAGCCGGCGCTGCCCGACCATCTCGTCGAGCGTGCGCGGCCGCATGCGCTCGGCGAGCGGGCGCATCGATGCGTCGCCCGTAGGCAGCAGGTCGGGCGTGGCGGTGTCGGTTGGGGAACGGCGGGCGGGCATGGCGCTAGCCTACCCGGTCATGCGGTCGGAGGCCGCTCGCCGGCGGGCGCTCAGTCGCCGGCGTAGGCGAGGCCCACGTCGGCTTGCGCGGGATCGGGACCCAGCGCGTAATCCAGGCGCAGCCATTCGCGGCTCCGCGGGTCGTAGAGGGCTTCGACGGTGGCGACGGCGCGACCTTCGGCGCCGAAGTCGGCGGTGCCGCGCGCGACCACGCGCAGGTAGCGGCCGCCCACCGCGACGGCGTCCGCGTCGGCCAGCGCGAGCGCGACGGGTTGGCCGGCGAATTCCGCGTCCAGCCGCCGGGTCGCGGCGGCCGCCAGGTCGCGCCGGGTGGCATCGGACACCTGGCGCTCGGCCGTGCCCTCGAACCACAGCGACGGCGCATCGACGCTGCGGGTTTCGCGCTCGTACAGCGCGTTCGCGCGTACCAGCATCGGCGCGCTACCGTCGATGCGCACGCGTGCCAGGGCCCGCACCTGCTGTTGCGCCGAGCCTTCGTCCTCGATCGTCGGCGCTTCGAGCGCGACGTCGACGGCGTGTCCCGGGAACTGGTCCTCGATCGCCGCGGCCAGCGCGGCGGCCTGCGCCTGCATCGCGTTCGTCCGCTCCACCCCGGCCGCGTGCGCCAGGACGGCCGCGTCGCCGCCGGAAGTTCCGATCGCCGGCGCGCGCAACGCGCCCGACACCGACGCGCCGAACAGCAGGCTGCCTGTGAGGGTGGCGACGATGAATGCGGTCTGGCGCATCGAATTCCCCGTGCCGCATGCGCGGCGCCGGGACCCACACTGCGCGCACGGCCGTGGACGGGCCGTGATGCGCCTGCCGCATTCAGCCCTCGATCACGTCCACGCCCTTCGGCGGCGCGAAGTGGAAGGTCGCGGCGGGGAACGCCGGATTGCGCTGCCAGGCGCCGAACGCGATGACGCTCTTCTGGCCGAGCGCATCGACGAACTGCATGGTCTCCAGCCCGCCGTCGCCGAAGCCCAGGCGCGCCGATTCGAAGCCGGCGCCATCGGCCTTGCGCGGCTTCAGCGCGAGCCAGTGCAGGCCGTCGGAGTTGCCGGCATCGGCGACGATGTAGTCGCGGTCGAGCTTTGCCGGATCGATCAGGGCCGCGAGCGGACTGCCCTGCTCCGCCGTGCCCTGGGCGCGGCGCGTGGCCTGCTGCAGGTCCGGGTCGTACACCCACACGCGACTGCCGTCGGCGACGATCAGCTGCTCGTAGGGCTTGCGGTACTCCCAGCGGAACAGCCGCGGCGCGGACAGCGCGACTTCGCCGCTGGAGGTCTCCTTCAGCTTGCCGTTCGGATCGAACACCTGCTGCGTGAACGGCGCCTGCAGGCCCTTCAGGCCCTTGGTGAACGCCGCGAGGTCGTCGCGCGCGCCGGCGGAGGCGGCGCCTGCGAACACCAGCGTTGCGGTCGCGAGGACGGTGGCGGAACGGATCATCGGGGGCTCCGGAGCGGATCTGGATTCTGGCAGCCAGTCTGCCGCGGCGTTCCTGAACGCGCGGTAGAGCCGACCCATGGTCGGCTGCCTGCGCGAAAGCCGACCATTCGTCGGCGCTATATCACGGCGCCGGGGGCGGTGGCGCGATGACGGTGCGGTCGCCGTTGTGTTCAGGCGGGGTCACGATGCCCGCCGCCTCCATCGCCTCGATCAGGCGCGCGGCGCGGTTGTAGCCGATCTTCAGCCGCCGCTGCACGCCCGAGATCGACGCGCGCCGGGTCTCGGTGACGATGCGCACCGCCTCGTCGTACAGCGGATCGGATTCGTCGCCGCCACCGCCGCCGCTCTCCGGCAGGCCGGTCGCGCCGACGACGGTGCCGTCGCCGAGCGACTGCACTTCCTCGAGCACGCCTTCCATGTAGCGCGGGCCGTCGCTCGACTGCTTGAGGTGCTCGACCACGCGATGCACTTCCTCGTCGCTGACGAAGGCGCCGTGGATGCGCTCGGGCATCGCGGTGCCCGGCGGCAGGTACAGCATGTCGCCGTGGCCCAGCAGCGTCTCGGCGCCGCTCTGGTCGAGGATCGTGCGCGAATCGATCTTGCTCGAGACCTGGAACGCGATGCGCGTCGGGATGTTCGCCTTGATTAGGCCGGTGATGACGTCCACGGACGGCCGCTGCGTCGCCAGCACCAGGTGGATGCCGGCGGCGCGCGACTTCTGCGCCAGGCGCGCGATGAGCTCCTCGACCTTCTTGCCGACGATCATCATCATGTCGGCGAACTCGTCGATGATGATCACCAGGTAGGGCAGCGGTTCGAGCGTGCGCGGCGCGTCGCCGGCCTCGGGCTTGAACAGCGGGTCCGACATCGGCTGGCCGGCGTCGATCGCGTCCTTGACCTTCTTGTTGAAGCCGCCGAGGTTGCGCACGCCGACGGTGGACATCAGCTTGTAGCGGCGCTCCATCTCCGCCACGCACCAGCGCAGGCCGTTGGCGGCCTCCTTCATGTCGGTGACCACCGGCGCGAGCAGGTGCGGGATCCCCTGGTAGACGCTGAGCTCCAGCATCTTCGGGTCGATCATCAGCATCCGCACGTCCTGCGGCGACGCCTTGTACAGCAGCGAGAGCACCATCGCGTTGACCGCGACCGACTTGCCCGAGCCGGTGGTGCCGGCGACCAGCAGGTGCGGCATGCGCGCCAGGTCCGCCACCGTCGGGCGGCCGGCGATGTCCTTGCCCAGCGCCAGCGTCAGCGGGCTCGGCGACTTGTCGTACTCGCGCGAGCGCAGCAGCTCGCTGAGGAAGATCATCTCGCGGTGCGAATTCGGGATCTCCAGGCCGATCACCGACTTGCCCGGGATCACGTCGACCACGCGCACCGACTTCACCGACAGGCCGCGCGCGATGTCCTTGTCGAGCGAGGAGATCTGGCTGACCTTGACGCCCGGCGCCGGCTCGATCTCGAAGCGCGTGATCACCGGCCCCGGATACGCGCCGACCACCTGCGCGTCGATGCGGAAGTCCTTGAGCTTGAACTCGATCTGCCGCGACAGCGTCTCGAGGGTCTGCTCGTCGTAGCCCTTGGCCTGCGGCTTCGGATCGTCGAGCAGCGCCAGCGGCGGGATGCCCGAGCCGTCGCCGACGTGGAACAGCGGGATCTGCTGCTCGCGCTTGGCGCGGTCGCTCTTCTCGACCTGCGGCGGCGCCGGCGGCTCGATCTTCACGGGCGCCCGCTTGGCGCGCAGCTCGGTGTCGTAGCGGCGGACTTCCTCGCGCTCCTCGCGCAGGTCGCGGGTCTGCTTCCACTTGTCCGCCTCGCGGCCGGAGACGCGCGCGAACTTCGCCACCAGGCCCGGGACCGCCAGCGTCCACGCACCGATCCGGTCCATCACCGCCAGCCACGAAAGCCCGGTCGCCAGCGTCACCGACACCAGCAGCAGCGCGAGCAGGAACAGGTTGCTGCCCATCGGGCCGAAGGCGCGGAACAGGGAGTCGCCGACGATGTGGCCGAGGATCCCGCCGGCGCCGCCGCGGAAATCCTCGACCGCGCCGATGCGCAGCTGCAGCAGGCCGGTCGCGGCGATCAGGAAGCCGACGATGCCGACCAGGCGCAGCGCGGGACCGAGGTCGGGATCGCCGTCGCCGTCCGCATCCATGCCGAACAGCGCGATCCACGCGACCATGCCCAGGACCAGCGGCAGCAGGAACGCCACGAAGCCGGTGATGTACAGCAGCACGTCGGCCAGCTTCGCGCCGACCACGCCGCCGACGTTGTGCAGCGGCGCCGTGAGGCTGCCCGAGTTCGACCAGCCCGGATCCGTCGGCGAGTACGTGACCAGGCTCGCCAGCAGGTACAGCAGCAGCGGCGCGATCAGGATCAGCGCGATGTCGCGCCACAGCCGCTGGCGGCCGGGCGACGGCGCCCGGCGCTTCGCGTCGGAGGCGGCGGCTTTCCTGCGGCTGGTCGCTGCCTCAGCCACCGGGGAGCGTCAGACCTTCATGTCCTGGAGCGCGGGGTGCACCAGCTTGCCGCCCTCGACGTTGATGCCCTTCACCAGGGCCTCGTTGGCGCGCCAGCTGTCCCCCGAGGCCAGCTTGTTGACCCACGGCAGGATCGCCGCGCAGATCGCCTGCGACGAGGTCTGCGGCACGGCGCCCGGCATGTTGGTGACGCAGAAGTGGGTCACGCCCTCCTCCACGTAGGTCGGCTCCTTCCAGGTGGTCGGGCGCGAGGTCTCGAAGCAGCCGCCCTGGTCGATGGCGATGTCGACGACCACGCTGCCGTCCTCCATGTCGCGCAGCATCTCGCGGGTCATGACGTGCGGCGCCTTCGCGCCGGTCACCAGCACCGCGCCGATGACGAGGTCGGCCGACGCGACTTCGCGCGCCACCACGTCGTGGTAGGGATACAGCGCGGTGACGTTGTTGCCCAGGCGCATCATCTCGTCCATGCGGTCCTGGCGCATCTCGAACACGGTCACGTTCGCGCCGGCGGCCGCGGCCAGCGCGGCGGACGCGCCGCCGGCCTTGCCCGCGCCGAACACCACGACCTTGCCGCGCTCGGTCGACGGCAGGCCGCCGAGCAGCTTGCCCTTGCCGCCCATGGGCTGGTGCAGCAGGTGGGTGCCGACCTGCACGCCGATCTTGCCGGCGATCACCGACATCGGCGCCAGCAGCGGCAGGTCGCCGTTGGGCAGCTCGACGGTTTCGAACGCGACGCCGGTCAGGCCGATGTCGAGCAGCTTGCGGGTCAGCACCGGCTCCGCCGCCAGGTGCAGGTAGCAGAACAGCAGGTGGTCCTTGCGCAGGTGCGCGAGGTCGCCGGCGATCGGCTCCTTGACCTTGACGATGAGTTCGCCCTTTTCATAGAGCGCGGCCGCGTCGGGCGCGATCCGGACGCCCAGGCGGGTGTACTGCTCGTCCTGGAACCCGCTCTTGATGCCGGCATCCTTTTCCAGCCAGACCTCGTGGCCGCGCTTGACCAGGTCGCCCGCCGCGGCGGGAACGAGCGCGACGCGCCCTTCGAGGGTCTTGGTTTCCTTGGGGACGCCGATACGCATGCTGGTGGGACCTCGGAGCTGTGGGGGATAATCGGGAAAGATTATACCCACGGCCCCCTTGCCCATGACCGCTCCGAAGCACTGCAAGCTCCTCATCCTCGGCTCCGGCCCGGCCGGCTGGACCGCCGCCGTCTACGCCGCGCGCGCCAACCTCAAGCCGGTCCTGGTGACCGGCCTGCAGATGGGCGGCCAGCTGATGACCACCACCGAGGTCGACAACTGGCCGGGCGACGCGCACGACCTGCAGGGCCCGGACCTGATGGCGCGGATGCAGGCGCATGCCGAGCGTTTCGAGACCGAAGTCGTGTTCGACCACATCCACACCGCCGACCTGTCGCGGCGCCCGTTCCGGCTCGTCGGCGACAGCGGCGAGTACACCTGCGACGCGCTGATCATCGCCACCGGCGCCACCGCGAAGTACCTCGGGTTGCCATCCGAAGAAGCGTTCAAGGGCCGCGGCGTCTCCGCCTGCGCCACCTGCGACGGCTTCTTCTTCCGCGACATGGACGTGGCCGTGGTCGGCGGCGGCAACACCGCCGTCGAGGAGGCGCTGTACCTGTCGAACATCGCGCGCAAGGTCTACCTGGTGCACCGCCGCGACACGCTGCGCGCCGAGAAGATCATGCAGGACAAGCTGTTCGCGAAGATCCAGGCCGGCAGGATCGAACCGGTGTGGCACCACGTGGTCGACGAGGTCCTGGGCGACGACAAGGGCGTGACCGGGCTGCGGGTGAAGTCGGTGCAGGACGGCGCGACGCGCGAGCTGCCGATCCACGGCTTCTTCGTGGCGATCGGCCATACGCCGAACACCTCGCTGTTCGAGGGCCAGCTGGCGATGAACAACGGCTACCTGGAGATCCGCTCCGGCCTGGCCGGCGGCGCGACCGAGACTTCGGTCGCGGGCGTGTTCGCCGCGGGCGACGTCGCCGACCAGCACTATCGCCAGGCGATCACGTCGGCGGGCTTCGGCTGCATGGCCGCGCTCGACGCCGAACGCTTCCTCGACCAGAACGACTGATGCCACGGGCGCGCATCCACGGCGCGCTCTCGGAGATCCCGGCCGCGCAGTGGGATGCGCTGCACGACGGGCGCAATCCCTTCGTCGCCCATGCCTTCCTCGATGGCATGGAACGCCATGGCGTGGTCGACGTGCGCCATGGCTGGACGCCGCGGCACCTCGCGCTGTGGGAGGACGGCGAGCTGCTCGCCGCCGCGCCCGCGTACCTGAAGGACAACTCGCACGGCGAGTTCGTGTTCGACCATGCCTGGGCGCACGCCTACGCGCGTCACGGGCAGGACTATTTCCCGAAGTGGCTGTGCGCGGTGCCCTACAGCCCCGTGACCGGCCCGCGGCTGCTCGCGCGCGACGAGGGCATGCGTCGCCTCCTGCTGGACGGACTGCGCGCGATCGCCGGGGAAGCCGGGCTCTCGTCGGTGCACGTGAACTTCCTCGACGCGGCCGGGGACGCGGCCTTCGACGCGGCCTGGCTTGCGCGCATCGACGTGCAGTACCACTGGCGCAACGAGGCGCGCTGGCGCGACTTCGAGGCCTTCCTCGCGGCGATGGACCACAAGCACCGCAAGAACATCCGCGCCGAGCGCCGCAAGCTGGAAGCCCGCGGCGTGCGCTTCCGCGTCGTCCACGGCGACGAGGCCTCGTCCGCCGACCTTGCGGCGATGCACGGCTTCTACCTCGAGACCTTCGCCGAGCACGGCAACCGCCCGACGCTCACCCTGCCCTTCCTGCAGCACCTCGCCGCGACGATGCCGCGGCAACTGGTCGTGTTCCTGGCCGAGTGCGAAGGGCGCACGATCGCCGGCGCGCTGTGCCTGCGCGGCGGCGACACGCTGTACGGGCGCTACTGGGGCGCGGACCCCGGGGAGCGCATCCCCGGGCTGCACTTCGAGACCTGCTACTACCAGGGCATCGAGTACTGCCTGCGCGAAGGCCTCGCGCGCTTCGAGCCCGGCGCGCAGGGCGAACACAAGCTCGCGCGCGGATTCCTGCCGGCGCTCGTGCGCAGCCGGCACTGGATCGCCGACGCGGCCTTCGCCGAAGCGCTGGCGCCTTGGTGCGCGGAGGAAACGCGCGAGATCCGGCGCTACGCGGATGCGCTCGCGGCGCAATCGCCGTTCCGCGGCGGCGTGGCCTGAGCATGGCCGGGCTGCTGCGCCTGCCGCTGCTCGACGCGGATCCGTCCGCGCCGTTCCCGCCGGCCGACGCGGCCCTGCACGAACCGGACGGACTGTTGGCCGCCGGCGGCGATCTTTCGCCCGGGCGGTTGGTGAACGCCTATGCGCACGGCATCTTCCCCTGGTACTCGGAAGGCCAGCCGATCCTGTGGTGGTCGCCGGACCCGCGCATGGTGTTCCGCACCAGCGGCGTGCACCTGCCGCGACGCTTCCGGCGCACGCTGCGCGGCCTGCCCTGGATCGCGACCGCCGACATGGCCTTCGACGCGGTGGTCGCCGCCTGCGCCTCGATTCCGCGCGCCGGGCAGCGCGGCACCTGGATCACGGCGGACATGCGTGCGGCCTATTCCGTCCTGCACCGGCGCGGCCACGCGCATTCTGTCGAGGTGCGCGACGGCGGCGGACCGGATGGCGGCCACCTGGTCGGCGGGCTCTACGGCGTCGCGGTCGGCCGCATGTTCTTCGCCGAGAGCATGTTCAGCGCCCGCAGCGGCGGTTCGAAGGCGGCCCTGGCCGCCCTCGCCGACCGGCTTGCGCACTGGGGCTGGCCGCTGCTGGATGCGCAGGTCGAGAACGCGCACCTGCGCTCGCTCGGCGCGGAAGCCTGGGCGCGCGAGCGGTTCCTCGCCGAAGTCGCGCGACTGGCGGCGCTGGACGCGCCGGCCGGCCCCTGGACGGCGCGCTTCGGCGCCCTGCCCGTGGCCCGCCTCGCCGGCTGAACGCCGGCAGCCGCGGTTTTGCGCGCTCCCCGGCGACCTGTCAGAATGTCGGACTTTCGGGCCCGGCCATCGGGCCCCGCAACTGGAAGCACATGGCGAAAGACGACGTCATCGAATTCGAGGGCACGGTCTCCGAGACCCTGCCCAACACGATGTTCCGCGTGAAGCTGGAGAACGGCCACGAGATCATCGCCCACATCTCGGGCCGGATGCGCAAGAACTACATCCGCATCCTCACCGGCGACAAGGTCAAGGTGGAAATGACCCCCTACGACCTGACCAAGGGCCGGATCACCTATCGCATGAGATAATGCGTGTAAGTGATTGATAAAAAAAGGCGGCCATGAGCCGCCTTTTTTATTCCCGTAGAGCCGCCCGATGGTCGGCTGCGTGGGCCTGGAGCCGACCATGGGTCGGACCTACACCGTCGCGGGCAGCAGCTTCTCCGGCTCGGCCTGCGCGGACACCGACAGCTCGCCGTCGACCACGTCGAGGCTGACCCGGCCGCCCCCCGCCAGCTTGCCGAACAACAGCTCGTCGGCCAGCGGGCGCTTCACCTTGTCCTGGATCACGCGCGCCATGGGGCGGGCGCCCATCAGCGGGTCGAAACCATGCTGCGCCAGCCAGTCGCGCGCCGCCGGCGTCGCGGTGAGGGTCACGTCCTTCTCGTGCAGCTGGGTCTCCAGCTCGATCAGGAACTTGTCCACCACCCGCAGGATGTGGTCCATGCCCAGCGCCTGGAACTGCACGAC
>DASTWT010000245.1:0-7220 GCA_035765815.1 Luteimonas sp.
CGCTACGCCACGCCGTGCGCAGCTACATCCACTTCTACAACCACCAGCGACTGCACTCGGCGTTGGGCTACCAATCGCCCATCGAGTACGAACTGCAATGCGCTTGACTCGTGGGTGTCCACTTTTGCGTAGGAAGTCCCAGCGGCTTCGCGGCTTGGCTTGATTCAGGCGTCAGGCAACCATGACAGCCCCCGAGATCGTGCTGACCCAAGCAGACAGCCCGCAGCTTGTCGCGATCGCTCGCGGCCTCTTCCTCGAGTACGCCCAGGCCATCGGCACGGACCTGGAATACCAGGGATTCGCCGCGGAGCTCGCGGCGTTACCTGTTCCCTATGTGCCGCCCAGCGGTGCGCTACTCGTCGCGCGCGTCGACGGCGACGTGGCCGGCTGCGTCGGCCTGAGGCCCCTCGATGGCCGCACCGGTGAAATGAAGCGCCTGTACGTGCGCCCTGCATATCGCAGTTGGGGCCTGGGCAAGCGCCTCGTCGAGGCCGTCATCCACGCCGCGCGCCAGGCGGGCTACGGCGAGCTCCGCCTGGATACACTGCCCAGCATGGCATCGGCCCAGGCCCTTTATCATCGCCTTGGGTTCGTCGAGATCCCGCCATACAACCACAAGCATTTGCCGGGCACCCGCTTTTATGCGCTCGCGCTGGCCGCCTGAGCGCTCTCGGGTCATACGGTCGTCATCCTTCGCAGCCAGCGCGAGATGCAACACTTTTTGTCCGCTGTGGATCACGACGGCGAGGCGTGACGAGATGTTTGGACGACACCGGGAAATGCCATGACCCTCCAACTGGACCACATCATCGTTCCTGCGGCCGACAGGGTGGCATCCGCCAGGCTGGTCGCCCAGCTCCTCGGCGTGCCGTGGTCTGAAACCTGCAACGTCGGCCCGTTCTCCCCCGTGTACGTCAATGAGGGGCTGACGCTCGACTTCGCGCAAATGCCCGGGCCTTTCACCCCAGGACATTTCGCCTTCCGGGTAAGCCCGGGCGACTTCGAGGCGATCCTCGCACGCCTCGAGGCGGCCGGGATCGGCTATCGCAGCACGCCGCTCGGTCCGACGGACATGCAGGTCAACACCAGCCATGGCGGCAGGGCCCTCTACTGGAGCGAACCCGACGGCCACGCGTGGGAGATCCTCACGGTCAGCTATGCTCGGCAGCCAGGCGGCGCAACGCGCGAAAGCGCCTGACACGCCATCAGGGGAATCATCCGTGCACCACTCCCGCCTCTGCGCAATCCTCATCGACTGCAACACGCCTGACATCGACCAGGCAGCCGGTTTCTGGGCCGAGGCGCTCGGCCGCGCCGTCGACCCGGATCATCCGGGAACGCGCGGCAACTACCGCATGCTCGAGACGCCGCCGGACGAGCCGATTGTGCAGATCCAGCGCGTGGAGCACGAGAGCCGCGTCCACATCGACATCGAAACGGACGACGTCGCTGCCGAGGTGGCGCGCCTGGAGGCCCTGGGCGCCAGGGTCGTCGATCGCCTGGAGCGCTGGGTCGTGATGCAGGCGCCCACGGGACAGCGATTCTGCGTCGTGCGCGTCCAGCGCCCGGGATTTCCGAAGAACGCCACCCGCTGGGACGGACAATGACGCCCGACCATCCGTCCAGTCCGCGCCGGCATGCCGCGGACACCTGCCTGTTGCTTGCGGGCCTCGCCGCCTCCGCCGGCGCGGTGCTCCACGTCGCCATCCTGTTCGGCGGACCGGACTGGTATGCGTTCTTCGGCGCACCGCGGGGACTGGTCGAAATGGCGCGCGCCGGCAACCTTCGGGCGCCGATCAGTTGCCTGGTCATCGCCGCCTTCCTGGCGGTGCTGGCGGCCTACGCCTTTTCCGGCGCTGGCGTCATCCGCCGCCTTCCCTTGCTGCGGCCCATGCTGGCCGCCATCGCCGGCGTGCTGGTCCTGCGCGGCATCCTTTTCGTTCCGCTGATCCTCTGGCGCCCGGGCGCGCTTTCCGGCCTCTGCGACTGCCGCAGCGTCGACGGCTTCATCGTCGTGACGTCCGCGCTTTGCCTTGCCATGGGCGTTGCCTACGCACTCGGGGCCGCCACGCTGCGTACAATGCGTCCCGATCGAAACCGCACCGCACCGCGGTGACGAGCATCCAGGGGGCGCATCGCATGGCGGAAACCAACGGAATCCTGGCCTGGACCCTGCTGTCCGAGTGTCCCGTTCCCGACGACGCGAACGGCCTGCTGGTGGCGGGCGAGACCGTGATCGCGGCGTACAGGACGGTCCGCGACGCGGCGATCTTCACCAACAAGCGGCTGATCGTCAGGGACGCCCAGGGGCTCACCGGCAAGAAGGTGGAGATCTACTCCCTGCCCTATTCGTCGATCCACATGTGGTCGTCCGAGAACGGGCACGGCATCTTCAACTTCAATTCCGAGATCGAGCTCTGGACCAAGGCCGGCCACATCAAGGTCAGCCTCGCCAAGGGGATCGACGTGCGCCGCCTGGACAAGCTCATCGCGGAGGCGGTGCTGGCGGGCAAGCAGCTGGCCTAGACCGCGGCGGTGATCCGTTCGAACCTGCCGTCACCGCCGCAAAACAGCCAAGGCGCATGAAGACCGAAGACGAGATCGCCCGCTACCTGGATTCGCTGCCGGAGGCGAAGCGCACGGACATGCGCAGGCTCCACGCCGCCATCCTCGCGAAGAACCCCGGCTGCAGGCTGTGGTTTTCCGACGGCAAGGACGCCAGCGGCAAGGTCGTTTCCAATCCCAGCATCGGCTACGGCGCGTTCGCCAAGCCGCACGCCGGCGGCGCGCGCGAGATGTTCCAGGCGGGCATCAGCGCCAACGCGTCGGGGATCTCGGTCTACGTCATGGGCCTGGACGACAGGAAGTACCTGCCGGGGAAGTACGGCGCCCGCATCGGCAAGGCGACGGTCACCGGCTACTGCATCAAGTTCAAGGTGCTCGGCGACGTCGACATGGACGTGCTGCTGGCGGCGATCCAGGACGGCATCCGGCAGACGAGCGCCTGAGCGATGGGCCTGCGCATCGCGACGACGAAGATGCTTCGTTCCATCGGCGCGGTCGTGGCCGGCTACCTGCTGTTCGCGATCGCGGCGTTCCTGTTCTTCCAGCTGGCCGGGCAGGCGCCGCACGCGCCGGCGCCACCGGCGATCATGGCCGCGAGCATCGTCGAAGGCGTCGTCGCGGCGTTCGCGGGCGGCTTCCTCGCGGCATGGCTCGCGGGACGCAGGCCCTTCGCCCACGGCATGGCCGTCGCCACGCTGCTGGCGATCGGCGCGGGCGTCTCGCTCGCGGCCACCGTCGGCCACGGCGCGATCTGGTCGCAGCTCGCGGCGCTCGTGTTGATGGCGCCGGCCGCGGCCCTCGGCGGCCGGGCGCGCCGGGGATTCGGCTAATATCGCGCGGGGGGACCACCGCATGCCAGCCACCAACACCGGGAAGTCCACGGCCACGTTCCTGCTGATCGTGGCGCTCACGGCGCCGATCGCGCTGTTCTGGCTGCTCGCATCGCGCACGGCCGTGGGCGTCGCACCAGCGGCGGCCATCGCCATCGCGGCGGGCTGGGCGCTCAACATCGCCTGGGCCAGTGCCGTGCAGCGGGCGGCCGCGGGCGACCCTTCGCAGGCGGGCACGCTGAAGATCGCCGTCCGCTTCGGCTGGATCTGCCCGCTCGTGCTGGCGGGCCTGACGTGGGTCGCGCTGCGCTTGCTCGCGCCCGGCGGCACGTGAGCCGCATGCCTGTCCTCTTTCCTGCCCCGACGCGGGCGCCGAGTCGCCGACACAGGAGTCGTCCATGAGCTTTGCGGGAATCGCTGCCAGCGCCGGGACCACCGTCTCCGGCATCGACCAGCTCATCCGCCACGGCAGCGGCAGCCCGGGGCTCGCGGCCACGATCGGCAGCACGCCGGCGTCCATCACCAGCTTCGTCAACGGCCAGGCCTCGGCCGACATCGCGCTGGCGCTCGGCACCAACGCGGGTGCGGCGCAGGAACTGCGCAACATGCTCGGCCGCGAAGGCGCGATCGGCCTGATCATCGGGCTCGCCTGCGGCATGGGCCACAAGCCGGCGGCGCCGGCCGCGCCTGCGGTCGAGCGCGCGGCGGGCGAATAGGCGGTGGCCATGCAGCGCGTGACCGGCATCGGCGGGATCTTCTTCAGCGCGCGCGATCCCAAGGCGCTGGGCGCCTGGTACAAGGCGCACCTCGGCATCGACGTGCAGGACTGGGGCGGCGCCGCGTTCCGGTGGGTGGACGCCGACGGCAAGCCCGTGGGTGGAACCACGGCGTGGTGCATCGGCGACGGCGCGTCGTTCGCCCCGGGCAAGTCGCCGTTCGTGGTGAACTACCGCGTGGCCGACCTGCACTGGCTGCTGGCGCAACTGCGCAGCGAGGGCTGCGAGGTGCTCGACCGCGTCGACGAGTCCGAATTCGGCAGGTTCGGCTGGGTGCTCGACCCGGAAGGCAACAAGGTCGAGCTGTGGGAACCGCCGCCGGGCGGCTAGGCCTCCGCCGTGCGGGCGTCGTCGCGGCGGGCCAGGAGGCGCAGCAGGCGGCCGGCGAGGTGGGCGGGGACCAGCGCGTAGGACTCGGCGTCGATGTCGCGGAGGATCCTCGCCCGTTCGGCCGGGGCGAGATCGGCTTCGTCGATCTCGCCGGCGAATTCGAGCGGGCCGAACCGGTCGGAAGCGGCCTGCGGCGCCTGCATGCAATCCGGGACGACCAGGCAGGCGTGCCTGGTCGCGTAGACGCGGAATTTCATGGTGGAACCTCGGCGCGGCATGAGCTGCATGGAGGCCCAGAGAGCACGACGGGGTCAATCACCCGGCGAGTGCACCGTCAATGCTGGACCGGCCGCCGTAAGATGGCGTGACGGCCCGTACAGGCAGCGGAGGACGCCATGGCCAGGCGCAGCACCATCGACATCGCGACCGAGTTCCTGACCCTGTGCGCCCGGGGCCGCGTGCAGGAAGCCTACGACGCGCACGTCGCCGCGGACTTCCGTCATCACAACGCGTGGTTCCCGTCCGACCGGCAGTCGCTGCTCGAGGCGATGGCCCAGAGCGCGCAGGCCGAGCCGAACAAGTCGTTCACCGTGATGCAGGCGATCGGATCCGGCGACCGCGTCGCCCTGCTCTCGCACCTGCGCCGCGCGCAGGCGGACGTGGACATGGCGGTCGTGCACATCCTGCGCTTCGAGGGCGACCGGATCGTCGAAATGTGGGACGTGGGCCAGGAGATCCCGAAGGACTCGCCGAACGCGCTGGGGATGTTCTGAGGCATGCGGCTCTGGTCGCTGCATCCGCGTTACCTCGACCGTCAGGGGCTGGTCGCGCTCTGGCGTGAAGGGCTGCTCGCGCGCGCGGTGCTGCGCGGGGAGACGCGCGGCTACACGCGGCATCCGCAGCTGGAGCGGTTCCAGACGCACGCGCAGCCGCGCTTGGCGATCAACGCCTACCTCGCGGCGGTGCACGACGAGGCCACGCGGCGCGGGTATGCGTTCGACCGCTCGAAACTCGGCCGCGTGCGCGCGGTCCCGCCGGTCGCTGTTTCCAGCGGGCAACTGGCGCTCGAATGGGAACACCTGCGGCGCAAGCTCGCGCTGCGCAGCCCGGACTGGCTGGCGCAGCTGGAAGCGACCGACGCGCCGGCGTGCCACCCCTTGTTCCGGAAGCGGCCGGGGCCCGTCGCGTCGTGGGAACGGGCGGCGCCGTGAACGCGCTGGTGTTCTCGCTCGCCTTCGCCGCGCTGGCGCTCGCGGCGGGAGGGCTCGCGAAGCCTTTCGACCGGCGCCTCGCGCGCTCGGGTGTCGTGCTGTTCGCCGCGTACCTGGCGCTGGACGATTTCGTCACCGGGCTGCCGCACCTCGTGCCCGCGCTCGACTTCCTGCCGGGCGAATGGAACTGGTCGGGCAAGGTGCTGAGCCTGGTGTTCGCGGCGCTCGTGATCGTGGCGCTGCGCCTGTCGCCGGACGCGGTCGGGCTGCGCTTGCGGCAGGAACACGCGCGTACCGGCGCGGTCGCCGTGGCGCTGTTCGTGGTGTGGGGCGCCTGCCTCGGGCTGGCGTTCAAGCCGGGCGCGCCCGATGCGGAGACGCTCGCGTTCCAGGCGACGATGCCGGGGCTTGCGGAGGAACTCGCGTACCGCGGCATCGCGCCGGCGCTGCTGCTGTCGCTGTGGCCGCGCAGGCCGCACGTCGACGGGATCCCGTGGAGCGTCGTCCTCGCCACGTCGGTGATGTTCGGGCTGTGGCATGCGCTGAGCTATGCGGACGGCCGATTCGGCTTCGACCTGATGTCGGGGCTGTTCCCGTTCCTGGGCAGCCTGCCCGGCGGCTGGCTGCGGTTCCGGACGAAGAGCCTGGTCGTGCCGATCGCCGGGCACGGGCTGGCGAACGTGGCCTTCCACCTCGCCGGCGGGCTCGCGTCGTGAAGACGGGCGGACACGTGGTGGCCGCCGGCACGGACGGCGCGATGTCGCCCCCCTTCGAACTGCGGCCGTTCGCGCCGGGCGATGCGCCGGCGCTGCACGCGGCGGTGCGGGCATCGTTCGCATCGTTGTCGTACTGGTTCCCGTGGTGCCGCGCGGACTATTCGATGGCCGATGCGGATGCCCGCGTCGACGCGTGCGTCGCGGCGTGGCGCGACGGCGCCGAGTACCCGTTCGGCCTCTTCGACGGCGACGAACTGCTCGGCTGCGCCGGGCTCAACCGGCTCGATCGCGTCGCCTGCAGCGCGAACCTCGGGTACTGGGTCGGCGAAGCGCACCGCGGGCGCGGCGTGGCCACCGCCGCGGCCGCGCAGGTCGCGGCCTTCGGCTTCCGCGAGCTCGGCCTGGTCCGGATCGAGATCCGCATACTGCCCGGGAACGCCGCCAGCCTGCGCGTCGCGCACAAGCTCGGCGCCGCACGCGAAGCGGTGCTGCCCGGGGCGCTCGAGTTCCAGGGCCGGCGCGCCGATGCGGTACTGTTTTCGCTTTCCGCCGGAGACCGGGCATGAAGGGCATCCTCCTCGTCGGCATCGGCGGTTTCGCCGGCTCGGTCGCGCGCTACAAGCTCGGCGGCCTGCTGCTCCACCTCACCGTGCAGGAGCGCTTTCCCTGGAGCACGTTCGCCATCAACGTCCTCGGCTGCCTGGTCGCCGGGGTGCTCGCCGGGCTGGCCGAGGAATACGAGCTGTTCGGGCCCGACACGCGGCTGCTGGTATTCACCGGCCTGCTCGGCGG
>DASTWT010000246.1:0-3444 GCA_035765815.1 Luteimonas sp.
CACCAGCGACGCGCCCGACGGCAAGCTCACCGTCGCCCGCGGCCAGCAGCGCACCATCGACGGCTGGCGCAGGCCTGCGAAGAAGAAATAGGGGCGATCCATGGTCGGCTGAAAAGACGCCGTCAGCCGACCGTGGCGCCGGCGCTACGCGACGGGATCGATGCGTCCCGCCAGGGCGGCGGTCATCGCGTCGACGAGCCGGCGCGGGTCGACCGGTTTGACCAGGTGGCCGTCGAATCCCGCAGCCAGCGCCCTGGCCACGTCCTGCGCCTGTCCCCAGCCCGAGACCGCCAGGATCCGCAGGGCGTCGCCGTGGCGCTGTCGGATGGTGCGGCAGGTGGCGTAACCGTCGAGGCCGGGCATGCCCAGGTCCATCAGCACGAGGTCGGGCAGCGGCGACCCGAGCGCATCGAGGCAGGCCGGGCCGTCGTAGGCGACGCGCACGCGATGGCCGGCCATGCGCAGCATCTGCGCGAGCGAGTCCGCGTTCTCCCGACTGTCGTCGACCACGAAAATGTCGAGCGGGCCGCCGTCGAAGCGCGCCAGCGGATCGGCGTCGACGGGCCCGGCGGTCGAAGCGTCGAGCGGCAGCTGCACGATGAACTCGCTGCCGCGGCCGAGCCCCTCGCTGATCGCGGAGACCGAGCCGCCGTGCATCTCGACGAGCCGGCGCACGAGGGTGAGGCCGATGCCCAGCCCGCCCTGCGAGAGTTTGCGGCCATGTTCTTCCTGCGCGAACAGGTCGAACACCCGGTCGAGCATCTCCGGTGGCAGGCCGATGCCGCTGTCGCGCACCGAGATGCGCGCGTGGCCGTCCTCGCGTGCCGCCTCCACCGTGATCGTGCCGCCGGGTGGCGTGTACTTGGCCGCGTTGTTCAGCAGGTTGGCGAACACCTGCGACAGGCGCACGCCGTCGGCGAACACCGGCAGCGCCTCGCCGGCGTCCGTGCGGACGTCCAGGCGATGCCCCGCCGCCTCGATGAGCGGACGGCTCGTCTCCAGCGCGGCGTCCAGGATCTCGTGCAGGTCGGAGGGCGCACGGCGCAGCTCGATCTTGCCGCGGGTGATCCGCGACACCTCCAGCAGGTCGTCGGTCATGCGCACCAGCGTCGCCAGCTGGCGCTCCATCACCGCATGCAGCCGCCGGCCCTCGTCGTCGTCGGCGTCGCGCAGGCGCAGGATGTGCAGGCAGTTGCTCAGCGGCGCCAGCGGGTTGCGCAGCTCGTGCGCGAGCGTGGCCAGGAACTCGTCCTTGCGCGCGTCGGCGAGCTTGAGCGCGTCGCGGCTTTCCTCGATCGCCTTGCGCGCTTCGACCTTCGCCGAGATGTCGCGGAAGTAGCAGACCACGCCGTGACTGCCGTCGGGCAGCACCAGGCGCTCCACGCGCCAGTCGTAGTACTCGGTGGCGCCGGTATCCAGTCGCACGCCGGAGAATTCGTCGACGACGAAGGGCTCCCCGGTCTCCAGGGTGCGGCGGAAGACGCCGATCGCCATGTCCGAGGCTTCCCGGCCCCAAAGCGCGGTCAGCATCGCGCCGAGGTCCCGGTCGACGAGGTCCGGGGCGAAGGGGCCGAAGGCCGGATGGGCGACCGAGTTGACGTGGCGGACGCGCATCCGCGCGTCGAGGACGTAGATGCCCACCGGCGCCGACTCGATCAGGCTGTCGACGAGCGCGCCGTGATGCCGCAGGGCCTCTTCGCTGCGCTTGTGTTCGGTCACGTCGCGCGTGGTCCCGGCGACGGCCTCCACCTCGCCGTCGGCCCCGAACACCGGCACGAAGATGTAGTCGTAGACGCGACGCCCGAACGTGCCGGCGAACGGCACTTCGCCGCGGACCGGGCGCCCCGTGGCGACGACCTGGTCGATCTCGCGGTCGTGCATTTCCGCGTGCCAGCGCTCGTAACCCAGTTCCAGGCAGGTCTTGCCCAGCGATTCCTCGCGCGTCCTGCCCCACATGCGGAGCAGGCCCTCGTTGGCGTAGATGAAGCGGTGCTGCAGGTCGAACACGTAGGCCAGGTCCGGCGTGTTGGCCAGGATCGCCTCGTAGAGCCGCTGCTGGCGCAGCGTCTCGGCTTGGCTTTCCCGCAGCGCACGCTGGTACGCGGCGATGTCGTGGCCGGTTGGCTCGTCGTGCAAGGCGCACCCCCCTGGAAGGCGGCCGTTATAACCGGTGCCGCGCCGCCGGGGTGTCAAGGCCGGGTCAAGGCCCGGCCGGGCGCCGGCGCTACTCGACCGTGACCGACTTGGCGAGGTTGCGCGGCTTGTCCACGTCGGTGCCGCGCGCCAGCGCGGCGTGGTAGGCGAGCAGCTGCACCGGGATCGCGTGCACCACCGGCGACAGGATGCCGACGTGGCGCGGGGTGCGGATCACGTGCACCTGTTCGGATTCGCCGAAGTTGCTGTCCGCGTCGGCGAACACGAACATCTCGCCGCCGCGCGCCCGCACCTCCTGGATGTTCGACTTCACCTTCTCCAGCAGCGCGTCGTTCGGCGCGATCACGACGACCGGCATCGCCGCGTCCACCAGCGCCAGCGGCCCGTGCTTGAGCTCGCCGGCCGGATAGGCCTCGGCGTGGATGTACGAGATTTCCTTGAGCTTGAGCGCGCCCTCGAGTGCGATCGGGTAGTGCACGCCGCGACCGAGGAACAGCGCGTGTTCCTTCGGCGCGAACAGTTCCGCCCACGCGACGACCTGAGGCTCGAGGTTCAGTGCGTGCTGCACGTCGCCGGGCAGATGCCGCAGCGCCTCCAGCAGTTCGGCTTCGCGCGCGCCGTCGATGCGGCCGCGCAGCTTGGCCAGCGTCGCCGCCAGCGTGAACAGCGCGACCAGCTGCGTCGTGAACGCCTTGGTCGACGCCACGCCGATCTCGGCGCCCGCGCGCGTGTAGTACACCAGCCGGCTGGCGCGCGGGATCGCGCTTTCGGGCACGTTGCAGATCGACAGCGTGCGGTCCTGGCCCTGCGCCTTGGCGTACTTCAGCGCCTCCATCGTGTCCAGCGTCTCGCCGGACTGGGAAATCGTCACCACCAGCTGCTTGGGATTGGCGACGACGTCGCGGTAGCGGTACTCGCTGGCGATGTCGACGGCGCACGGGATGCCGGCCAGTGCCTCGATCCAGTAGCGCGCGGTCAGGCCGGCGTAGTAGCTGGTGCCGCAGGCGAGGATCTGCACCGACTCGACGTCGCGCAGCACCGTGCCGGACGCGTCGTTGAACAGCTCCGGGCCGAACGCCGCGTTGTCCATCAGCGCCTCGATGGTGTCGGCGATGGCGCGCGGCTGCTCGTGGATCTCCTTCTGCATGAAGTGCCGGTACGGGCCGAGCTCGAGCGAAGCCAGCGACACGTCGGACACGTGCGTTTCGCGCTGCGCCGGCTTGCCGGCCGCATCGAACACCTGCACGGCGTCGCGCGTCAGCTCCGCGGTGTCGCCTTCCTCGAGGAAGA
>DASTWT010000247.1:0-4595 GCA_035765815.1 Luteimonas sp.
GGTGCAGGGTTCGAACCTGCGACCCTTGCCGTGTGAAGGCAATGCTCTACCGCTGAGCTAACCGCCCGGAATCGCCGGGCCGCGTAGTTTACGGGCTGGGCGCCGCCGTCTCAACTAGTACGCGCGGCACTGGAGGAAGCGCACCTGCCGGTCGGCGCTGGCGGGGTACTGGACCTGCAGCCGCGAGGCGCCCAGGTCCGGGTCGTTCTCGATCATCGGGCAGAGGCGGGCGCGCGGATCGAACAGGTCGCTGTCCACGACCACCTGCAGCGTGGACTCGGCGGGCCATGCGGCGCTGCGCACGTGCGGCAGCTTGCGGATGGCCTCGGCGAGCGCGCGCCGGCGCAGCTCGACGGGCGTGGACGGCGCAGGGGCTGCGGGTTTCGCCGCGGCCGACGCGGGTGTCGTGGCGGCGGGCGCCGTCGACGTCGTGGCCGCCGCGGGGGAGGCCGCGGCCGCGGATGCGGCGGCCGTGGCCGCGGGCGCGCCAGTCGCCGGGGCCGTGGGCGTTGCGCTCGTCGGAGCCGCAGGCGCGCCCGCGCCGTCGGCCGGCGCCGTGGTTGCTGCGGGCGGCGGGGCGGTCAATGCCTGCACCGGCCCACGGGTGCCCAGGTACACCGCGACGCCGATCGCCGCCGCCGCCAGCCAGGCCAGCGCGAACTGCCACTTCAGCCGCGCGCGGGCCGGGCGCTCGATCGCCGCGAGCTGCTTCTCGTCGAGCAGCGGCTGCAGCTCGTCCCACATGTTGTCGCTGTCCAGCAGCTCGACGCGGTGCGCGCGGGCCACGCCGAACGCGGCGCGCGGGAAGCGCCCGGTGATCGCGAGCACGCCGCCGGGCACGGCGCGGTGGCGCAGGTAGTTGGCGAACTCGGCGATCGCGGTCGAGTCCGGCGTGTACGCGTGGCTGTAGCGGCTCGACAGCAGCCAGCCGCGGCCGTGGCGCTCGACCAGGTATTCGCCTTCGGTGCCGCCGCCGCCGAACGTGCGTTCGTAGCCGCGGCCGTTGAGCACCGCCAGCACCAGCTGCATGAAGTCGGCGTGGTCCATCGCCGCGAGCAGCGCGCGGCCGGCGACGCGGCGCTCGCGCGGCAGGCGCTTGGTGTACAGGAACCACGTGGCCGCCGACCCCGCCGCGAGGCAGGCGCCCACCGCCAGCAACGCGGCGATCAAGGCAGGCGCTCCTGCAGCACGCGCAGCAGTTCCGATTCGATCGTGCCCTTCAGCGCCGAGAACAGCAGGCCGAGCTTCGCGGCCACGTGCACTTCGCCCGGCGCGAGCGCGATGCGGCCGTCGACGCCCTGGCGCTGGAAGTGCAGCGTGTCGCCTTCCCAGCGGTAGTCGACGCCCATCCTGCGGCCGACCTTTTCGATCGCCGCCTCGACGGCGCTGCGCGCAGCCTCCGGCGACAGGGAGTGGCGGTGGGTGAGGTCGATGCTGGCCATCGCGGCATTGTACGGAAGCGCCGGGCGGGCGCGCGCCCGCATGCTAGATTCCTGCCCGATGGAAATCACCCTGCGCGCCCCCGGCACACCGATCGACGCCATGACGCTGGACGAGGGCCTGCACGCGATCGGCCGCGCGCCCGAAGGCGGCCTGCGCCGGGTCGAAGGCGGCGGCGATGCGCGCGTCTGGATCCGGGTCGACCGCTGCGGCACCTGGCTGGCGGTGGTGGACGGCGTGCGCGGCGTGCACGTCAACGGCCGGCCGGTGCGGCGCTGCGCGCTGCTGCGCGCGGGCGACAGCGTGCACGTGGACGGCTCGGAGCTCGTGCTCACCGCGCCGGTCGCGGCGGCGGCGGCGGGCGATGCGGTTTCGCCGGCGCCGCCGGCGGACGAGGCGGCCGACCCGCGCCTGGTCCTGCGCGGCGTGGGCGGGCGCCACCACGGCCGCAGCTACACCCTCGGCCAGGCCCGCGGCCTGGGCAGCGCCCGCATCGCCTGGGAGGGCGGTCGCGTCGTGCTGCGCACCGCGGCCGGCGAGGCGACGGTCGCGGTCAACGGCACGCCGTGCCGCGAGGCCGTGCTCCGGCCCGGCGACCAGCTCGCGTTCGACACCGGCCAGCGCTTCGTGGTCGAGGCGCCGCTGGCCGCCGCGCCCGCGGCCAACGATCCGGAGCTCGCGCCCGCCGGTGCCGCGGCCGCCGAGCCGCTGCGGCCGACCGCGCGGCGCCTGCCGCTGCTGCTGTTCGCGGCGCTGCTGCTCGCCGCCGCCCTGAGCGCCCTGTTGCTGTTGTAGGCCCGTTGCAGCGGGCGCGCTGCAGTGCACAATGGGGCCATGCGACCCTACAACTTCAGCGCCGGGCCGGCCACGCTGCCCGAATCCGTGCTCCGCCAGGCGGCGGAGGAAATGCTCGACTGGCGCGGCCTCGGCGCGTCCGTGGTCGAGGTCAGCCATCGCGGTGCCGAATTCGTCGCGATGGCGGCGGAAGTCGAAGCCGACCTGCGCACGCTGCTCGCGGTGCCCGACGACTACGCGGTGGTGTTCACCGCCGGCGGCGCGACCACGCTGCAGGCGCTGCTGCCGTTGAACCTCGCGTCGCACGCGCAGCCCGCGTGCTACGCGCTGACCGGCCACTGGGGCAAGACCGCGGTCAAGCAGGCGAAGCCGTACGTGTCGGTGCACGTGTCGGCGGACGGCGAGGCGGGCGGCTATCGCGACATCCCGCCGCCGTCGTCGTGGACGATCGCGCCGAATGCAGCCTACCTGCACGTCACCGCGAACGAGACCATCCACGGCGTCGAGTTCCGCGACATGGAGCCGGTGTTCGCGCGGCTCGCGCGTTCGGACGCGGCGGGCGTGCCGCTCGTGGCCGACTTCAGCTCCTCGATCGCGTCCGAGCCGATCGACGTGTCGCGCT
Source organism: Luteimonas sp. (assembly GCA_035765815.1). GTDB lineage: Bacteria > Pseudomonadota > Gammaproteobacteria > Xanthomonadales > Xanthomonadaceae > Cognatiluteimonas. Next base: position 2,858 of record DASTWT010000247.1, read on the forward strand.
ACGGCGCGATCTATGGCGGCGCGCAGAAGAACCTCGGCCCGGTCGGCATCAGCTTCATCGTGATCCGGCGCGAGCTGCTGGAGCGCGAAGGCCAGGCGCGCGCCGACATCTTCGACCTGCGTTCGCACGCGGCGAAGGAGTCGATGCTCAACACGCCGCCCACCTGGAACTGGTACCTGCTCGGCCTGACGGTGAAGTGGATGCTGGCCGAGGGCGGCACTGCCGAGTTCGCGCGCCGCAACGCGCGCAAGGCGGCGATGCTGTACGAGGCGATCGACGGCTCCGGCGGCTTCTACCGCAACGAGGTCGCGCCGGCGGTGCGCTCGCGCATGAACGTGCCGTTCTTCCTGCGCGACGATGCGCTCGACAAGCCGTTCCTGGCCGAATCGAAGGCCGCGGGCCTGCTGGCGCTGAAGGGGCATCGCGCGCTCGGCGGCATGCGCGCCTCGATCTACAACGCGATGCCCGAGGCGGGCGTGCGCGCGCTGGCCGATTTCATGCGCGACTTCGCGAAGCGCCATGGCTGAGAAGAAGGCGAAGAAGGCGCCGAAGCGCGCGAAGGCCGTGCCTGCGGCGGCGGAGCCCGCGCCGGACCTGGGCGCGATCCGCGCGCAGATCGACGGGATCGACCGCGAGATCCAGGCGCTGATCGCGGCGCGCGCGCAGTTCGCGCGCCAGGTCGGCAAGGCCAAGGGCAAGCTCGCCGCGGCCGTGGAGTACTACCGCCCCGAGCGCGAGGCGCAGGTGCTGCGGCGCGTCGTCGACCGCAACGACGGCCCGCTCGGCGACGAGGTGCTGGTGCGCCTGTTCCGCGAGATCATGTCCGCGTGCCTGGCGCAGCAGGAGCCGCTGAAGATCGGCTACCTCGGCCCGGAGGGCACGTTCTCGCAGCAGGCGGTGCAGAAGCACTTCGGCCATTCGGCCAAGGGCCTGCCGCTGGGCAGCGTCGAGGAAGTGTTCGACGAAGTCGCCGCGGGCAACGCCGATTTCGGCGTGGTGCCGGTGGAGAATTCGGGGCAGGGCACGATCCAGTCGACGCTGGACATGTTCCTCACTTCACCGCTGATGATCTGCGGCGAGGTCGAGCTGCGCGTGCACCAGTACCTGATGTCGCGCACCGGCCGCATCGAGGACGTCGAGCGCGTGTACTCGCACGGCCTGTCGCTGGCGCAGTGCCGCACCTGGTTGCGCCGCCACCTGCCGCAGGCCGAGAAACATGCGGTCGTGAGCAATGCCGAGGGCGCGCGCCGCGCGCGCATGGCCGACGACGCGGCCGCCATCGCCGGCGAGAACGCCGCGCACGTGTACGGGCTGAAGACGATCGCCGGACCGATCGAGGACCACGCCGACAACACGACGCGCTTCCTCGTGATCGGGCGCAACGCCTTCCCGCCGTCGGGCAACGACCGCACTTCGCTGCTGGTCTCGATCCGCGACCAGCCGGGCGCGCTGTACCGCATCCTGGAGCCGCTGGCGCGCCGCAAGATCAGCCTCAACCGGATCGAATCGCGGCCCGATCACGGCGCGTTGTGGCAGTACGCCTTCTTCATCGACGTCGGCGGCCACGCGGAGGAAGCGCCGCTCAAGGACGCGCTCGCCGAGCTCGGCGATTTCGCGGGCGCGCTGCGCGTGCTCGGTTCCTATCCGGTCGCGGTGCCGTGACCGATCCGCTGCGCGTGCGGCCGCAGCCGGCGATCGCGGCGCTGCGCGCCTACGACCCGGGCCACGACCTCGTCGC
>DASTWT010000248.1:0-20225 GCA_035765815.1 Luteimonas sp.
CGCGGTGACCACGCACATCCGCATCGCGCGCGCGCCGTCGCAGATCCACGCCGTGCGCATCGCCGCGGGCGAGGCCGACCTGGTGCTCGGCTGCGACATGGTCGTGGTCAACGACTACTGGGCGCTGTCGAAGATCCGCGCGGGGCGTACCGAGGTCGTGCTCAACACCTACGAGGCGATGCCCGGCACCTTCACCACGCGCCCGGACATGCAGTTCCCCTCGCGCGACATCGTCGCCGCGGTGGCGACCGCGCTCGGCGGCGCGACGCCTTCGCAGGTCGATGCCACGCGCATCGCAACGGCGCTGCTCGGCGATGCGATCGGCAGCAACCTGTTCATGCTCGGCCACGCCTGGCAGCGCGGGCTGGTGCCGCTGTCGCTGGAATCGCTCATGCGGGCGATCGAGCTCAACGGCGCGGCGATCGACATGAACAAGACCGCGTTTGCATGGGGTCGGCTCTCGGCGATCGACCTGCCGGCGGTGCTCGACGCGGCCGGAATCGCCCATGCCGACGCGGCGACGCCGGCCGACGGCGTTGCGCTGGCGCTGCCGCTGCTGGCGCCGCGACCGTCCGAAGGCCACGAATCGGGGCTGCAGGACGCGCTGCTGGCCACCCGCAGCGAGGATTCGCTGCGGCACGTGCCCGCGCACGGTGTCGCGGCGGGTGGCGCTGCGGTCCCCGGGGATGCGGCCGCGCCCCTCGACGACGCGCGACTGTCGCGTTCGCTCGACGAGGTGGTCGCGCGCCGCGCGGCGTTCCTGCGCGACTACCAGGGCGCCGGCTACGCCCGCCGCTACACGGACTTCGTCGCGCGCGTCCGCGCCGCCGAGCAGGCGCGCGCGCCCGGCAGCAGCGACCTCGCCGAGGCCGCCGCGCGCTACCTGTTCAAGCTGATGGCGTACAAGGACGAATACGAGGTCGCGCGCCTGTACGCCAGCGGCGAATTCCGCAGGCGCCTGGAGCAGCAGTTCGAGGGCGACTACAAGTTGCACTTCCACCTCGCGCCGCCGTTGCTGGCGAAGCGCGACGCCGAGGGCCGCCTGCTCAAGCGCGAATACGGCCCGTGGGTGTTCACCGCGTTCCGGGTGCTGGCGAAGCTGCGCTTCCTGCGCGGCACGCCGCTGGACCCGTTCGGCTACACCGCCGAACGCCGCGTCGAGCGCGCGCTGGTCGGCGCGTACGAGAAGACGGTCGGCGGCCTGCTGGACGACCTGCGGATGGGCAACGTGGCGCTGGCGGCGCAGATCGCTTCGGTGCCGGAACAGATCCGCGGCTACGGCCACGTCAAGCACGCCCACCTCGAGCGCGCGAAGGCGCGCGAGGCGGACCTGCTGCAGGAATGGCGGGCGGCCGTCGCGGCCGCCTGAGAATGCGCGCCCGCCGGGCTGGCGGGCGCCGGGCGCTGCATCAGCGCATCGCCACCGCGGTCTGCGATCCGCCGCCGCCGGCGCGGCGCGCATCGGCGACGATCTCGCGCGCGCTGCGCCCGCCGCAGGCGAAGTCGCGGCTGCGCTGCAGCCACGCGGCGTCGTCGGCGTAGGAGAACAGCAGGTTGCGGTCCTTCAGCTCGTCGATGACGACGCGCGCGACCTGCTGGCGCAGCGCCGGGCAACCGTAGCTGCGGCCCAGGCGGCCCTGCTTCGCGGCCAGCGCCGGATCGACGTACCACGCGCCGTGCATCACGATCGCGCGGGCGCGGGCGTTGTCGTTGACGCCGGGCTCGAGGCCGTCGAGGCGCAGCGAGTAGCCGTTGCCGCCGATGTAGGTCTCGGCGGTACGGAACAGGCCGAGGCTGGTCTGGTGGCTGTCGGCCGCGTTCGAGAACGAGGTCGCGTAGTTGTCGCCGCTGCCGCGGCCGTGCGCGACATATTCGTGCTGGAGCAGTGAGGCGTCGCCTGCCATGTCGAACACCCAGAGGCGGCGCGCGGTGGACGGGCGGCTGTAGTCGATCACCGCCAGGCGCGAGCCGGCCTCGACCTCGCCCGAAGCGACGGCGCATTCGCGCGCCGCGAGCGCGAGCGCGAGCACGCCGCGATCCGCTTCGGGCGCGAGTGCGGACAACCGCGCGAGCATGGCGTCCTTGCCGGCCGGCGCGACGGCCTCCTGCGAGGGCGCGGTTGCGGCGGGCGCGGCAGGCGCAGTAGCGACGACGAGCGGCGCGATGGACGGGGCATCGGCGACGGCAGGTGCCGGGGTACGGCAACCCGCCGCCAGCGCGAGGAGCGAGATGACGGCGACGTGATGGATACGCATGCGGGCCAGAATACCCACACGCGATCCTCACGTGCATGAACCCGCGCAGTCCCGCGCCGCGCCGTTCAGCGCCGCGGGCGACGGCGGTCACAAACCGGCGGTGGATCCCGTTCCGGCGCGCGTTGCATCGGGCGACGCATCGTTCGCCGCGACCTCGGTGCCTTCGTCCATGCGCGCCCGCGCGACCAGCGCCAGCACGTCCTGGTTCAGCGTGTCGCCCGGATGCACGACGTCGTCCGCGTAGCCGATGTCGTCCGCCACGATGACCACGTTGTCGTGGCCGGTGACGTCGTACAGCGCTTCGGCGAAGGCCGCCGGCAGGCGGATGCAGCCGTGCGAGGCCGGATAGCCCGGCAGCCGCCCGGCGTGCAGCGCGACGCCGTCCCAGGTCAGCCGTTGCATGAACGGCATCGGCGCGTCGTCGTAGAGGGTGGAGCGGTGCATCTTCTGCTTCTGCAGGATGGTGAACACGCCGGTCGGCGTGTCGTGCCCCGGCCGGCCACTGCTGATGGTGGACATGCCGATGCGCACGCCGCCGCGGTACACGTGGACCAGCTGCTGCGGCAGGCTGACGACGATCACCACGTCGCCGGCGGGCGAGCGCGACGGATCCCATTCGTAGTCGCCCGGCGCCATGATCGCGGGCACCGGCGGCGCGGGGGCGTCGCGCGGCGCGAGCGGCGGCAGGCTCGCGGGATCGATCACGACGGAAGCGGCGCCGCCTTCCTGCGACTGCGCCGTCGCCGGCGATTCGGCCAGCGCCAGCAGCAGGCCCGCCGCCAGCGCCGCCGCCAGCGGCATCGCCACGCGGCGATCCAGGATCGCCGCCTCTTCGGTGGCCGTCGCGGCCGGTGTCATGCGTGCTCGTTTCGCGTCCATCGTCTGCCTCCTCCGTTGCCACGGAGCGTAGGCAAACGCGCATCACGGCCGGCTTGAACTCTCCCGCGCGCCGCTGAATCCGGCGGGCGAAATGCGCGGTTTCCTTCACTGCGCCGCGAACTTCCATCGCGATGCATGAACCGGGCGCTGAACGCCGGCCATCCGCGCGCGGCGGAGCGGCGAAAAAAAACGGGCGCCCCCGCGGGGCGCCCGTCCGTCGTGCCGTCGTGCCGCCGGCTTACTTCTTCGCGGTGAAGATCGGCGTCAGGTAGTCCGGCTTGCCGGGGATGCGCTCCAGGTGCGGATAGCGCAGGCCGCCGTGGTAGTCGATGGCGACGGTGCGGTACTGGTCGAATTCCTTGAGCAGCAGCTGGATCGGCGCCTTGCCGTCCTTCGCGGCCTTGACCGCGTCGTCCAGCACGTCCTTGTCGTAGGCCTGGCCGTTCACCGCGACGATCGTGGTGCCGGTGCCGATGCCCGCCTCGAACGCCGGGCCGTGCCAGCGCACGTCGCCGATGTTGCCGTCCTTGCCGACCGACAGGCCCAGCGAGTACGTGTAGTCGGCGCCGCCGCGGCCGCGGCCGCTGAAGGACTTGGCGAAATCGTTCGGCTCGTCCTTGTAGACCAGCTTCCAGCCCGCGGCCTCGATGCCGCCGGTAACGCCCTTCTTGCCGTCGAGGCGGTCGCGCAGGAACGTGGCCCAGTCGTACGGGTAGACGCCGTTGAGCGTCTTCACCACGTCGTCGAAGGTGTAGGTGTTCTGCACTTCCCACTCGCCGTCGTTGACGCCGAAGAAGGCGCGGGCGAAATCGTCGAGCGACTTCCTGCCCTTGGTGCCGGCGCGGATCATCGCGTCGGCCTCCAGCCAGATCATCTGGCCGGCGGAGTAGTACTCCTCGCTCATCTGGTAGTTGCGGTACGCGCGCGGGGCGCGGCCGACGACGATCGGGTCGTTGGTCGTGTCCTGAACGCCGCGCCACTCCAGGCCCGGGCGGTTGTCGGCGTAGGTCGCGGCGACCAGCGACAGCGCGTCGATCGACGCCGGCAGCGGGCGCATGCCGCTGCGCGCGGCGAGCACGTTGCCCCAGTACTGGGTCTGGCCCTCGTACACCCACAGCAGGCTGTCCTGCATCGGCGTGTTGAGGGTGGGCACCCACAGGTCGGCCGGGCGGCGGTACTTGCCGTTCCAGGAATGGGTGTACTCGTGCGCGAGCAGGTCGTCGAAGCCCTGCTTGGGGTTGTAGCCGGTGAAGTAGTCGGTGCCTTCGCCGTCCTCGCTCGAGCGCTGGTGCTCCAGGCCGTTGCCGCCCATCTGGTCGGACAGCGAGAACAGGAACTGGTAGTGGTCGTAGTGCTGCGCACCGTACAGCTTCAGCGCCTGCTCGATCAGCTGCTTGTGGATCTTGACCTGCTCGGGCGTGGCCTCGAGGAACTTCGGCGCGTCGGCGACGACGCCGAGCTTGACCGGCACCTTGCTGCCGGCCGGCGTGAGGTCGATGTTCTTCGCGTAGCGGCCGGCGTACACCGGCGAGTCGACGAAGATGTCGTACGGCACGTTCTCGTAGTCGACGGTGTCGCCGCTGCGGCCGTCCTCGTGCAGGCCGGTGAACGCGGTCCAGCCCGCCGGGTAGGTCACGCGCGGGTCGACCATGATCTGGTGCATGTAGTGGCCGGCCGGGTACAGCGAGGTGGCGATGAACTGCAGGTTGAGCATGTTCGGCGTCATCACCACGCGGCCCTGGCCGGGGCCCGTCGGGGTGAGGTAGTCGAAGTTGGCGACGATCTCGGTGACGCCTTCCGGCACGTCGAGGTGGAACGCGCTGGTCTCGAGCGTGTCGCGCTTCCAGTCGAGCTTCCGGCCGTTGGCGGTGAAGGTCAGGCCGGCGATGTCGTCCATCGGGTTGCGCGGCGAATGGCCGCCCGGCACCCACTTCGGATAGAGCAGGACGAGCGGGCCGGCCTGCACCGGGATGGTTTCCTTGATGCGGAAGATGCGCTGCGACAGGTTGGTCGCATCGACTTCGATCTTGAGCATGCCGGGCGCGTAGGGCACGTCCTGCGGCGCCGGGACTTCGGCGTGGACGAGGCCGGCGACGGCGAGGGAGAGCACGGTGAGGGCGAGACGGCGCATGGGTTTTTCCCCGGAGAGATGAACAACCGTCCCATCCTAGCGGCGGGCGGCGGCGCCGCCCCTGCCAAAAGGCATGGCCGGGCGCGACGGCGGTCGCTTCTCGCCATCGCCACCTGCGGGCCCGTAACGTGGCGGTCCCGCCCGCCGCCTGCCGCCAGACGCCATGCAACGACGCGACCTGACCCAGGGCCCGATCGCCCGCACGCTGCTGCTGTTCGCGCTGCCCATCCTCGGCGGCAACGTGCTGCAGTCGCTGAACGGCTCCGTGAACGCGATGTGGGTCGGCCGCCTGCTCGGCGAGGACGCGCTGGCCGGCGTGGCCAACGCCAACAACATCATGTTCTTCCTGCTCGGCGCGATCTTCGGCTTCGGCATGGCCGCGACGATCCTGGTCGGCCAGGCGATGGGCCGGCACGACCTGCCCGGCGCGCGCCGCGTGATCGGCAGCGCGGCGACGTTCTTCCTGTCGTTGTCGCTGGTGGTCGCCGCGATCGGGCTGTTCGTGTCGCACGACGTGCTCGAGTGGATGGCGACGCCGCCCGCCGCGCTGCCGCTCGCGGACGCGTACCTGAAGATCATCTTCCTGGCGATGCCGTTCCTGTACGCGTTCGCCTACCTGTCGGCGATCCTGCGCGGCGCCGGCGACACGAAGACGCCGTTCGCGTTCCTGCTGGTCGCGGTCGGGCTCGACATCGGCCTGGCGCCGCTGTTCATGCTCGGCATCGGCCCGTTCCCGGCGATGGGCATGGCCGGCAGCGCGATGAGCACGCTGGTCGCCAACGCGGTCGCGCTCGCGGCGCTGCTGTGGTGGTTGTGGAGCCGCAAGCACCCGCTGTGGATCTCGCGGCACGAGCGCGCCCTGTACGTGCCCGACCTGGCCATCCTCCGCGCGATGGTCACCAAGGGCGTGCCGATGGGCCTGCAGATGATCGTCGTGTCGCTGGCGATGATCGCGATGATCACCCTCGTCAACCGCTACGGCACGCACACCACCGCGGCCTACGGCGCCGCGCTGCAGCTGTGGACCTACGTGCAGATGCCGGCGATGGCGATCGGCGCGGCGTGCTCGTCGATGGCCGCGCAGAACGTCGGCGCCGGGCGCTGGGACCGCGTGGACGCGACCACGAAGCACGGCATGGGCTTCAACTTCCTGCTGACGGGCGCGCTGATCGTGCCGCTGGTGCTGTTCGACCGGACGACGCTGGGCTGGTTCCTGCACGACGCGCACGCGACGATCGAGGTCGCGCGCCACATCAACCACCTGGCGGTGGGCTCGTTCCTGTTCTTCGGCGTCACTTTCGTGGTCGCGGGCGTGGTGCGCTCCACCGGCGCGGTGGTGCCGCCGCTGCTGATCCTGGGCTTCGCGCTGTGGGGCGTGCGCGTGCCGTTCGCGTCGTGGCTGCAGCCGGCGCTCGGCGAGGACGCGATCTGGTGGAGCTTCCCGGCGAGCTCGCTGGTGTCGATGGTGCTGTCGCTGGCGTACTACCGCTGGGGGCGCTGGCGGCAGGCGCGGATGCTGGCGACGCCGAAGGGACCGGATGCGGTGGCGATTCCCGCCGAGGTCCCGGCCAACGCGACGGCGCCGGTCGCGGACCTGGGCGCGTGCGCGTCGGACGAGGCGCTTTGCGCGGACGAGGCGATGCCGGACGCGGCGGCAGCGCAGGCGCGCTAGGCGGGCGCGACCACGCGCACCGGGATGGACTTGGCCGCGGGCGTGCCGCTGGTGCGGTCGTGGTGCGCGAGCGGCAGCAGCGGGTTCAGTTCCGGGAAATAGCCGGCGACGGAACCGCGCGGCATCGGGTAGTCGATGACCGCCAGTCCGTCGACGCGGCGCTGCACGCCGTCGTCGGCGATCGTCTCGAGCGCGATGCGCGCGCCGTGCTCCAGGCCGCGGTCGGCGCGGTCCTGCGCGTTCATGAACAGCACCATGCGGTCGTTGCGCACGCCGCGGTAGCGGTCGTTGTAGCTGTAGATCGTGGTGTTGAACTGGTCGTGCGAGCGCACCGTGGCCAGGCGCAGCATCCACGGGTCGTCGACCGGCGCGTTCGCGTCCAGGCCCGGCAGCACCAGGAACGTGGCCTTGCCTGCCGGCGTGTTCCACGCGCGGCGGCGCGGCGGGATGTCGAGGTGGAAGCCCTTCGGGTCGCGCGCCTTCTCCGCGAAGCCCGCGTAGATCGCGGGATAGACGTCGGCGATGCGTTCGCGGATGCGGTCGTAGTCGTGGATGTAGTCCTCCCACGGCACGACGCTGGCCGGCAGCGCGGCACGCGCCATGCGGCACACGATCTCGACTTCAGGCAGCGCGTCGGCGCTGGCCGGCTCGAGCACGCCGCGCGAGGGCGTGACGTTCGACATCGAATCCTCGATGGTGACGAACTGCTCCCCGGCCTGCGTGACGATGCGCTCGGAGCGCGACACCACCGGCAGGATCAGCGCCTCGCGCCCGTGCACCAGGTGGCCGCGGTTGAGCTTGGTGGTGATGCCGACGGTGAGGTCGAGCCTGCGCATCGCCTCGTAGGCGCGGTCGGTGTCGGGGATGGCGCGGATGAAGTTGCCGCCGAGGCCGATGAACACGCGCGCGGTGCCGTCGAGCATCGCCTGCACCGCATCGACGGTGTGGTGGCCCCACTCGCGCGGCGGCTCGAAGCCGAACACGTCGCGAACCTTGTCGAGGTAGGCCGGCGACGGGCGCTCGTCGATGCCGACCGTGCGGTCGCCCTGCACGTTCGAATGGCCGCGGATCGGCGAGATGCCCGCGCCCGGCTTGCCGAAATTGCCGCGCAGCAGCAGCAGGTTGGCGATCTGCTGCACCAGCTGCGAGCCATGCTGGTGCTGCGTGATGCCCATGCCGTAGCAGACGATGGTCGCCTTCGAGCGGACGTAGATCTCCGCGCAGCGGCGGATCTGCGCCTCGTCGATCCCCGACGCGCGCACGATGGCGGCCCAGTCGAGCGTCGCGATCTCGTCGCGCACGGCGTCCAGGCCGACGGTGTGCTCTGCCAGGAATGCGTCGTCGAGCGCGCGCTCGCCCGCGGCCTCGCGTTCGAACACGGCCTTCATCATGCCTTTCAGGAATGCGAGGTCGCCGCCGATGCGGATGTGCACGAACTCGCTGGTGACGGCGGTCGATCCGAAGGTCGCCATCTGCACGACGTCCTGCGGCTCGGTGAAGCGCATCAGCGCGCGCTCCGGCATCGGGTTGACGGTGACGATCGGCACGCCGCGCTTCCGCGCTTCCACCAGCAGCGTCATCATCCGCGGCGCGTTGGTGCCGGGGTTCTGGCCGATGACGAAGATCGCCCCGGCGTGGGCGAAGTCCTCCATCACCACGGTGCCCTTGCCGATGCCGATGGAATGCGGCAGGCCGCGGCTGGTCGGCTCGTGGCACATGTTCGAGCAGTCGGGGAAGTTGTTGGTCCCGAACTCGCGCACGAAGATCGAATACAGGAACGCCGCCTCGTTCGGCGTGCGCCCGGAGGTGTAGAACTCGGCCTGGTGCGGGCTGTCCAGCGCCTGCAGGTGGCGGCCGATCGTCGCGAACGCCTCGTCCCAGCCGCACGGCACGTAGCGGTCGGTCGCGGCGTCGTAGCGCATCGGCTCGGTCAGGCGGCCCTGCATCTCCAGCCAGTAGTCGGATTGCGCGGCCAGCTCCGACACGGTGTGCGCCTCGAAGAAGTCGCGCTCGATGCGGAACTTCGTCGCCTCGTGCGCCAGCGCCTTGACGCCGTTCTCGCAGAACTCGAGCTTGCGCGTGCAATCGGCGTCCGGGAACGCGCAGCTCGGGCACTTGAAGCCGCCGGGCTGGTTCATCGCCAGCAGGGCGCGCGAGCCCTTCGCGACGACGCTCTGCTCCAGCAGCACTTTCGCCGTCGCGGCCGCGGCGCCCCAGCCGCCCGCGGGCCGGTCGTAGGGCCTGAAGTCGACGGGCTTTCCCGGTGGTTCGCGATCGGCCATGGCGCTTATCCTACCCGCATGCCCGCCGACCCGCCGCGCACGCCGTCGTCCCCGCGCGGGTCCGCCCGCCGCGACGTCGAGCGCGTGCGCGGCGCGGCGCGCGACGCGCTCGCCGACCGCGTCGCCGAGGAGGTGCCGGTCGCGCTCCGCATCGGCGGTGCGCCGTTCGCGGTGATGATGGCCACGCCCTGCGACCTCGAGGATTTCGCCCTGGGTTTCGCGCTGACCGAAGGCCTGGTCGATGCGCAGGTGCAGTTCGAGGGCGTGTCGGTCGAACCGAGGCTCGAGGGCATCGAGCTCTCGCTGGCGCTGTCCGCCGACGCGCCGGCAGCGCGCCTGGGCGACGGCGCCGCGCGCCTGTTGCCCGGCCGCAGCGGCTGCGGGTTGTGCGGCACGCGCGAGCTCGAGGACGCGGTGCGCGCGCCGCCGCCGGTGCCCGGCGCCCGCGGCTTCGGCCTCGCCGCGCTGGAGCGCGCCTTCGCCGCCCTGCCCGCGCAGCAACCGATGAACGTCGACACCGGCGCGGTGCACGCCGCCGCCTGGGCCGACGCGGACGGCCGGATCGTGCTGGTGCGGGAGGACGTCGGCCGCCACAACGCGCTCGACAAGCTGGTCGGCGCGCTCGTCCGCGCGGGACACGCGCCCGGCGACGGCATGCTACTGCTCACCAGCCGCGCCAGTTACGAGATGGTGGCGAAGGCGGCGCGCGCGGGCATCGGCTTCATCGCCGCGATCTCCGCGCCGACCGCACTCGCCGTGGACCTCGCGCGCGGCGCGAACGTGTGCCTCGTCGGCTTCGCGCGCCCCGGCGGCTGCAACGTGTACGCGCATCCGCAACGCCTGCTGGCCGGCCGGTGACGCCGGCGCCGTTCACGCCAGGGCGCGGGGCGCCTGTCATCCTCGACGGCCCCACCGGAAGGAGTCCCGCCATGCGACACGCCATGCTCCCCGCCGTCGCCAGCGCCGCGCTTTGCCTGGCCGCCTGCGCGACGCCCACGCCGCCACCGCCGCCCGCCGCGAACCAGTGCGTCGCCGCGATGGGCGCCTGGGCGGTCGGCAAGACGGTCAGCGACGAGCTCGTCGCGAAAGTCGTGTCCGACACCCACAGCCGCACCGCGCGGGTCGTGCGTCCCGGCCAGGCCGTGACCATGGATTACCGCGGCGACCGGGTGAACGTGATGCTCGACGAGCACGACCGCGTCAAGGAAGTGACCTGCGGCTGAGCCGCGAAGGAAGCAGCGCATGCGCCGATCGGGCTGGGTGTTGTTCGTCGTCCTGGCGGCGCTCGCGCTGTGGACATGGCAGCGGCGCGACGGCGCGCGCATCGACGATGCGCCGGTCGCGTCGTCGCCCGCCGACGACGGCGCGGGCGGCATCGATCGCCCCGGGCGCGAGGCGCACGACGACGCCGGCGCGCGGCCGTCGCAACGCGACGCCGGGCGCTGGCCTGCGTTCCTGCCGCCCGAAGCGATCGACACGCTCGCGCTGATCGACGACGGCGGCCCCTTCCCGTACCGCCAGGACGGCGCGACGTTCCAGAATCGCGAGCACCGCCTGCCGCCGCGCGAAAGCGGCTACTACCGCGAATACACCGTCGGGACGCCCGGCTCGCCCGACCGCGGCGCGCGACGGATCATCGCGGGCGGCGACCCGCCGACGGAGTTCTTCTACACCGAGGACCATTACGGCAGCTTCCGCCGCTTCACCGACGGGGGCGCGCGATGAAGCCGGACGACGGCCTGCCGCTGCGCGCGATGCTCGCCGATCCGTCGCTGTGCGGCGTGTACACGGTGGCGGCGGGCGCGGACGAGGATTACCTCGCCGCCGCGCGCGCGCTCGAGTTCGCCGCCGTCGCGATCGACCTCGACGGCTGCGCCGGCAAGGACGACGCGATCGCGCGCATCGCCGCCGCGTTGCGCTTCCCCGCCTGGTTCGGCGGCAACTGGGACGCCCTCGCCGATTCGCTCGCCGACCTGTCGTGGCTGCCGGCGTCCGGCTACGTGCTGCTGCTCGCGCACGCCGACGCCTGGCGCGCCGCCGATCCGGCCGCATTCGAGGCGCTCGCGGCGATCCTGGAGGAAGCCGCCGGCCGCTGGGCCCGCGAACGGGTACCGTTCTGGGCGCTGCTGCCTACGCGCGATCCGCCACGCCCGTGACGCCCGAATGCTGGGCGCAGTGCGCGCAGCAGTAGAACTTGCCGCCGGCCTCGATGCCGTGGCCGATGATGTGGCACTCGCAATGCGCGCACGCGGGCGCCAGCGCATGGATCGCGCATTCGAAGGCGTCGAACGTCCCGGAGCCCAGCGGGCCCGAGATCGTGAAGGCCTTGTCGTACTCGTTTCCGCAAACGTCGCACTTCGCCATGGCGGCTTCCTCGGGGCGGGCCCTCGAGTGTGGCCGCGCGCGGGTGTCGTGCGCGTGCACGCGCACGACCGCGGCGCATCGCCGCCGCCCCCACCACGCGCATTCAGCGCTGGCCGCGGTGCGCTGCGCGCAGGAACTTCAGCGCCGCGGTTTCCCACTGCCGCTCGCCGCGGCAATTCGCCGCCGCGCGATGCAGGCGGCCGTCGCGCCAGCCCGCGAACACCGCCGGATCGACGTAGGCGCGCCGGCACACCGCCGGCGTGTTGCCCAGCGCCGTGGCCACCTCGCGCACCACCGCCTTCTCCATCGCCGCGAGCGCGCGCTCGCCGGCCGGCGTGCCGTCGGCCTTGTACGGCAACGACGTGCGCGCGAAGCGCTGGAACGCCGCCAGCGTGCCGCCCCAGGTGCGGAAGTCCTTCGCGCTGAACGCGTCGCCGGTCGCCTCGCGCAGGTAGGCGTTCACTTCGTCCGAGGCGACCGGCACCAGCGAGCCGTCGTCGTCGCGGTACTGGAACAGGGCCTGCCCCGGCAGCTGCCCGCAACCGTGCAGCAGCCGCACGAGCCGCCTGTCGTCGAGTTCGACCTCGTGCTCGAGCCCGGCCTTGCCGCGGAAGCGGAAACGCGCGCGCCCGCCGCGCAGGAACTCGACGTGGCGATTGCGCAGCGTGGTCAGCCCGAACGACCGGTTCTCGCGCGCATACTCCGGGTTGCCGATGCGGATCAGCGTTTCGCCCATCACCGACACCACGATCGCCAGCACCTTTTCCCGCGGGTAGCCGTTGCGCGCGAGATCGGCGCGCAGCCGGCGGCGCAGGCGCGGCAGCGCTTCGCCGAAGGCGACGATGCGGTCGAACTTGCCCTCGCCACGGACCGCGCTCCAGTCCGGGTGGTAGCGGTACTGCTTGCGCCCGCGGGCATCGCGGCCGCAGGCCTGCAGGTGGCCGTTCGCGCTCGCGCAGATCCACACGTCGGTCCAGGCCGGCGGGATCGCCAGCGCGCGAATCCGCGCCAGCGTCGCCGCGTCGCGCACGGCGCGGCCGGACGCATCGGCGTAGGCGAAGCCCTGGCCGCTGCGGCGGCGGCGCAGGCCGGGTTCGGCATCGCTGACGTGGCGCAGGCCGGCTTCGGCCGCCGCCTGGCGCGCGGCTTCGGTCTGTTCGGGCGACATATGCGCGCGACTGTGGCGGCGCGCGCGTCAAGGCCGCGCAAGCGCGCGCGGCCCGGTTCCCCGCGGTTCAGGCGGTCAGCGCGGCTTCTTCCCGAAGTCGACCGGCTCGCCCTTGTCGCTCCACGTCGCCGACGTTTCGCGCTTGCACCACGGCGGTACCGCGTCGCCGGGATGCTGGCTGGATTTGTCGCATTCCGGGCGGTTGTCGACCTCGGCGTTGGTGTCCTTGTACTGGACCGAACCGCAGGCGCCGAGCAGCAGCGCGGCGGTCGCGACGGCGAGGATGGGCAGGTGGCGCATGGCGTGCTCCGGGCGAGGCGTTGCCCGGATTATGCCGGCACCGGAGCCGCGCGCGCGAAGCGCCACGCGATCAGCCACGCCACGCCCAGCAGCAGCGCCGCGATCAGGAACGGCGCGCCCGGCAGGTGCACCGGCGCGCGCGGCCCGATGAAGAAGCCGAAACTGCCGGCGAAGATCGCCGGGCCGACGATGCCGGCCATCGACACGAGGCTCATCAGCGCGCCCTGGATCCGGCCCTGCACTTCCGGCCCGACCTGGCGCGTGATCAGCGCCTGCGTCGCCGGCGCCGACAGGCCCCAGATCGCGCTCACCGGGATGCCGACCAGGAACAGCCAGCCGGTTCCCGCGAAGCCGTACACCGTGAAGCCGACCAGTCCGCACGCCAGCCCGAGCAGCAACGAACGCCGCTCGCCGATCGCATGCACGACCTTGCCGACCAGCCCCGCCTGCACGATCACGCTGAACACGCCGACCACCGCGAGCACTTCGCCGACCTGGCGCGGGCCCCACCCGTACCGGTAGTCCGCGAACAGCACGAAAATGCTCGGGTACACGTAGTGCGCGAGGTTGGCGATGAACACCACCGCCGCCAGCCCGAACACCTGCGGATAGCGGCGCAGCAGCTTCATCGAGCCCAGCGGGTTCGCGTGCGACCAGTCGAACTTCGGCGCGCGCCTTTCCGCGGGCAGCGATTCGGGCAGCACGAACAGGCCGTAGCAGAAGTTGACCAGCGCCAGCGCCGCCGCGAACCAGAACGGCAGCCGCAGGTCGATGCCGCCGAGCCAGCCGCCGATCATCGGGCCGACGATGAAGCCCAGGCCGAACGCGGCGCCGAGCATGCCGTAGCTCTTCGCGCGCTTCTCGTGCGGGGTGACGTCGGCGACGTAGGCGTTCGCGGTGGTGAAGCTCGCGGAAGTGATCGCCGAGATCACGCGCCCGACGAACAGCCACGGCAGCGTGTTCGCCAGCGCCATGAAGCAGAAGTCCAGGCCCAGGCCGAGGCTCGACAGCAGGATCACCGGCCGCCGCCCGAAGCGGTCCGACAGCGCGCCCTGCACCGGCGACGAGAAGAACTGGATCGCCGCGAACACGGTGCCGAACACGCCGACCCAGTACGCCGCGTTGACGGTGCTGCCACCGACGAACTGTTCGACCAGGTGCGGCAGCACGGGAATGATCAGGCCGAACGACAGCACGTCGATCAGCACGGTCACGAAGATGAAGGCGAGCGCGGCGGTGCGCACGCGCGGTGTCGTCGTTGCGTCCAAGGTGGGCGAACCGTTCGTTGGGTGTGCGGGATGGCCGGCCGCGGGCGCGGCGGGCGTCAGTCGCGCAGCGCGCGCGCGGCGAGCATCGTCGCATGCTCGCGGATGTCGTGGGGCCAGTCGGCGATGGCGTCCTCGAGCTTGCCGAGATCGCCCGCGAACAGCGCGCGCGCCGCCGCCTCGAAGCCCGGCTGGTCGCCGGCGATGGCGTGCATGAAGCGATAGGCCGCTTCCTGGCCGGCGCGCTTGCGGTCGCCGTCGCCGTTGCCGCGGCGCGCCGCCTCCACCAGCTTGCGCAGCGCCACCGAGGCGCCGCCGGGCTGGGCGTTGAGCCAGGTCCAGTGGCGCGGCAGCAGCGTCACCTCGCGGGCGACCACGCCGAGCTTCGGCCGGCCGCGGCCGCGGCGCGGGGCCTCGTCGCCCTCGCCGTCGCCGGCAGCCGTCGCGACCGCGCCGGGCTTTCCGCGGATCACGGCGGCCGCCGCCTCGCGGCCGGTGTCGGCCGCCGCCAGCCGCTGCACCAGTTCCGCCATGCTGCCGCGCAGGTCGATCTCGACCTGCCGTTGCTCGGCGTCGTCGAAGATCAGCAGGGGCGCGCCGGGCTCGGCTTCCAGCGCCTGGCGGGCCGTGAGGGCCACGCTGCGCAAGGGTCCGGCGGCGATCAGGCGGTCGCCGGCAAAGGCGGTGACGCGGGTCGAGAGGGGATGCGAACTGATCATGGCGCGCAATTTACCCGGGCTTTATTCTGCTTGTCAATATCGCCCGGGTGAATTCAACCCGACCGCGGGTTGGGCGGCAGGTGGTTGTGGATGGCGGTCGCGGCGATGGCGGCGTGGCCGACGGCGACCGCGATCTGGTTGAGCGCGCTGACCACGTCGCCGATGGCGTAGAGGCCGGGCACCGAAGTCTGCTGGTGGGCGTCGGTGCGCAGTGCGCCCTCGTCGTCCACCGCGGCGCCCAGGGCCTGCGCGAGCTGCGACTGCGACTCGCCACCCAGCACCGGGTAGAGCGTGTCGTAGTCGCGGGCCGCGGCGCCCTCGCCTTCGCCTTCGCCGTCGCCCGCATCGCCGGACGTTTCGACGCGGCACCGGTCCGCGTCGCAATCGAGCCGGTACGGGGCGTCGCTGTGGATCGCATCGACGTGGCACGAGAACGTGCGCAGGAACCGTGCATGCGCCTCCGCCTCGCCCGCGGGCGCGAGCACCGCGATGCGGCTGTCGCGCGCCTCGTAGCCGTCGCAGACCGCGCACAGCCGCAGCGTGCCGGCCTCGATCGCGGCGGCGAGCGCCTCGGGGCCGCCTTCGACCTCGGGCAGCACGTCGACGATGCCCGTCGCCAGGATCACGGTCGCGGCGCGCCATTCGCCGCCCGCGGCGTCGCGCGCCACGAACACGCCGGTGTCGCGCGCGAGGGATTCGATGCGCCCGTGCGTCACCACCACGCCGTGTTCCTCCGCCTGCTCGCGCAGCCGCGCCAGCAGCGTCGTGCCGCGCACGCCGAGCGGGAAGCCCGGGCAGTTGTGGCTGGTCGGGATCCAGCGCGCGCGGCTCGCGCCCGCGTCGACGACCGCGATCCGGCGCCGGTAACGCGCGAGGTAGGTCGCCGCGACCAGCCCGCCGGGGCCGGCGCCGACGATCAGGCAATCCAGGATTTCCGCCATGGCCGGCACTGTCGCCGCCGGCCCGTGGGGATGGCGCGAAAAGGGGGTCTCAAAAGGGGCCTGACCCCCGTTTTTTTTCAGCGGCCGATGAACTTCAGGAACTCGTTGCGCGTGCGCGCGTCGTCGCGGAACGAGCCGAGCATCTTCGAGGTCACCATGCTCACGCCGCGCTTGTGCACGCCGCGGGTGGTCATGCATTCGTGCGCGCCCTCGACCACCACGCCCACGCCGCGCGGCTGCAGCACGCGGTCGATGCAGTCGGCGATCTGCGCGGTCATCTTCTCCTGCACCTGGAAGCGGCGCGCGTAGGCGTCGACCACGCGCGCGAGCTTGCTGATGCCCACGACCTTGCCGTCGGGCAGATAGCCGACGTGGACGCGGCCGATGATCGGCGCCATGTGGTGCTCGCAGTGCGATTCGTACTCGATGTCGCGCAGCACGATCAGCTCGTCGTAGCCGGCGACTTCCTCGAAGGTCCGGCGCATGTAGTCGTCCGGGTCCAGGGCGTAGCCGCTGAACCAGTCCTTGTAGGCCTTCGCCACGCGCTTGGGCGTCTCGAGCAGGCCCTCGCGCGACGGATCCTCGCCGGCCCAGCGCAGCAGGGTGCGGACGGCGTCCTCGGCCTGTTCGCGGCTGACGTCGCCGGCATCGGCGGGCTTGCGGGGGTCGCTCATCGGGCTGCGGCTTCCGTCGTGGGGCAGGGGCGCATCCTACCGGAGGCCCGCCGGGGACGTTCCGGAACGCATGTGCAAAGCCGCCCGCGGCGCGATCGCCGCCGGCGGCGGGGCTGCGTGGCGCGGCGCCTACGCGTGTTCGGACAGCGACTGCCAGGCGTGCGCGATCGCCGGCCGCGCCTGCGCCCAGTCCAGCCGCGAGCCGAAGC
The DNA here is from genome assembly GCA_035765815.1 of Luteimonas sp. GTDB lineage: Bacteria > Pseudomonadota > Gammaproteobacteria > Xanthomonadales > Xanthomonadaceae > Cognatiluteimonas. The sequence continues at coordinate 16,860 of DASTWT010000248.1, forward strand.
GCGCCGCCTGCTCCCAGCCGCCGTGCAGCTGGGTGTCGAGCGCCTCGACGGTCTGCCCGCGGTGCGCCTGCCAGGTCCGGATGCCGTAGCGGTAGGCGGGCGCGTAGTCGTGCCAGTCCATGCCGTCCACGTAGTACGGCATCGTCCGGTAGATCTGCTGGAAGTGCCCCAGGTCCTCGCGGGTGTCGACCTTCTCCGACGCGCGGTGGCCCGCGACCGCGCCGAGCGCGCCGCCCGCCGCGGCCCCGACCGCGACGCCGGCCGGCCCCGCGACCAGCCCGCCGATGGCCGCGCCCGCGGCGCCTGCCGCCAGCGCCGCGCTGCCGGCGCCGAGCACGTGATCCTTGTTCAGATGGCCCATGTTCGTCTCCCCTCGTGGGTGCACATGTGGGTGCAACGGAAGCCCGGAAAGGACACGGCCGACGCTAAGGCCGGCCGTGTTCATGCGCTGTGTAGGCCTGGGGCCGATCAGCGGCCGTCGCGGTCCGCGTCGCCCGGCATCGCGCGCTCGATGTGGTGCCAACCGTCGCGCACCGCGTCGCGGGCCTCGTTCCACGCCAGGCGCGAACGCGCGCGGCTCGAATCCCAGTCGCGTTCCAGCTGCGACTCGACGTCCTCGAAGCGCTGACCGCGGTACTGGCCGTAGGTGTCGTAGCCGTACTGGTAGGCCGGCTGGTAGTCGGACCAGTCGCGGCCGCTCTGGTAGTACGGCTCGCTCTTGTAGTTGGCCTCGAAGTACTCGTTGTACTCGGTCGGGTTGACCGCTTCCGCGATCGAGCCGCCGGCCTTCGCGCCGACCGCGCCGCCGGCGACCGCGCCGACCACCGTGCCGACCGGACCCGCGACCGAACCGATCGCCGCGCCCGTCACCGCGCCCGCGGCCGCGCCGGTGCCTTCGCCAATGCTGTGATCCTTCTTGATGCTCATCGTGCTCTCTCCTGGTGTGGGGTGCCGCGCGCACGCGCATTCACGTTGCGCGTTGCCAGACAACCGCGCGTGCGCCGGCCCAGCCATCGTCGCGATGCGCCGGTATTCGCACGGTGAAGCGCGCGCGTGTTCAGGTCTCACGCGCGCGGAACATTCAGCCCGCGACCATGTGCGCTACCGCACACAAGCCGACACGGAGGCGAACATGCAGACCTCACCCGGACGCTCGAATAACGCCGGCGCCGCCACCGAAATCGAACGCCTCGAGCGCGCGTTCTGGCAATCGCTCGTCGACCGCGACGCCGACGCCGCGCGCAACATGCTCGCGCCGCAAGCGCTGATGGTGAGCAGCCACGGCACGCTGCGCTTCGACCCCGCGCAGTACGAGAAGATGCTGCTGGATCCGCAGCATGGCCTGCTCGAGTACACGCTGTCCGACATGGACGTGCTGTTCCCGAACGACGACGTGGCGATCGCCACCTATCGCGCGCACCAGAAGATGCGCATGGACGGCCGCGAGATGGACCAGGACGTGGTGGACTCGTCGACGTGGGTCAAGGTGGACGGCGCGTGGAAGTGCGCAGCGCACACCGAGAGCGACGTCAGTCCGCGGCCTCCGGCGCACTGAAGTTCTTCCCGACCATCCCGGAGCGGTCGAAGCAGCACACGCGCTTCTTGCCGTGCTCGAGCATGTCCATCATCGCGGCGCGCCGTTTGTCGCGCGTCGCCGCCTGCTTGCCCGACGTCATCCACGCGATCCAGTCGCGGCGCGCGGTGGTGGTGGTCGCGTCCCACGTCATCTTCGCGCCGGGGTGCGCCTTGAGGGCGTCGCGCAGGTCCGTGGGCACGGTCGGCTCGATTTGTTTCTCCGACGGCGTCATCGCGACCTGCACGACATCGCCGGCTTCGACGCCGGCGGATTCGCGAAGCTTCTTCGGCACCTTGAGCCAGTGACTGCCGTTGCCGTCGGGTTCGAGCGTCGCCTCGAAGGCTTGGCCGCCGAACGTGCCGGCGACGCTCAGCATCGCGCGCGTCGGCAGCTTCGCGCTGGCCTCCTTCGGCAGGACCAGAAATGTCCAGGTCGCGCCTTTCGGCGTGGCGGGACGCAGCAGCTTCGCCTTGAATCGGAGGGTTTCGGCTGGCTTCGGCATGGAAGCGAGTATCGCCGACGCTGACGGCGGCGGCGAGCGATGTGAGTTTCGTCACGGGACTTCCGGCACGTTTCCCGCCCGATCCCGAGGGCTAGCGTCCGTCGCATCGTCACTGCGTTCGGGGGGCCGCCGCCATGCCGACACTCGATCGTCGCGAGTTCCTGAAGCTCGCCGCCGCGATGGGCGCGACGCTGGCCTGGAGCTGCTCCACGCTGCGGCCGTCGTCCAGCGGATGGCGCGAACGACGCGACCTGTTCCCGCACGGCGTCGCTTCCGGCGATCCCGATGCGAACGGCGTGCTGCTGTGGACACGGCGGCCCTATTCCGACGGCCGCAAGGACGCGAAGCTGCTGGTCGAGGTCGCGGAGGATGACGCGTTCACGCGCGTGATCGCGACGACCGCGGCCCCCGTGGCGGCAGCGACCGACTGGACCTGCCGCGTGCTCGTCGGCGACCTTCCGCCGGGCGGCGAGTTCTTCTATCGCTTCGTCGACGACGAAGGCAACGGCAGTCGCATCGGCCGCACGCTCACCGCGCCCGCGGCGGACGATCCGCGGCCCGCGCGCTTCGCCTTCGTCAGCTGCCAGAGCGCGCCCGAGGGCGCGATGAACGCGTACCGCCGCATGATCTGGGAGGACGAGCGGGCCGCGCCCGACGAGCGCCTCGGCTTCGTGCTGCACCTGGGCGACTTCGTGTACGAGGTGATCCAGACGCCCGACCAGGTCAAGGACGGGCATCGCTACGACCGCAGGATCACGTTCCCCGTTTCGTACCAGCACGGCCGCAAGGTCGCGAACGACCGCTTCACCGTGCCCGGGTCGCTCGACGACTACCGCGCGCTGTACAAGGGCTACCTGCTCGATCCCGACCTGCAGGACGCGCGCGCGCGCTGGCCGTTCGTGTGCATCTGGGACAACCACGAGTTCTCGTGGCTGGCGTGGCAGACGATCATGTCCTTCCCGGGCGAGGGCGAGATGCCCGGCCAGAAGCTCAAGGTGGCCGCGAACCAGGCCGGGTTCGAGTACCAGCCGATGCGCGTCGCCGCACCGGGGCAACGACTGGATCGCTTCGACGCGCCCGTGGTATCCGACGTCGCGGTGACATCGTTCGACGACGACGGCCTCGGCCTCGAACCGAACAACCTCGCCGCGATCGAAAGCCTGATCGTGTACCGCGCGCTGCGCTGGGGCCGGCACATCGACCTGATCCTCACCGACCAGCGCGCCTTCCGCGGCAAGGACTACTCGAACGACGAGAAGCTCGGCGCGCTGTTCGAAGGCGTGCCGTA
>DASTWT010000249.1:0-2516 GCA_035765815.1 Luteimonas sp.
GCCACATCGCCCGTAGTCTCGATGTAGTGCGCGACAACGGTCGCGAGCCACGCCCGATCATCGGATATGCGGGTGCGCACCCCCTGCCCGGCCGGCGCGAACCACCAGTGCTGGGAGTCTCCTTCGACAAATTGCCGCGCAGCGGCGCGCAGGATGTGCGCGCGCGCGAGCTCAGGCCTCGCCACTATCAGCGACATTACGTCCTGCAGTTGGTCGCGAAACCCGTAAGCGCCGCTGGCCTGGTAGAAAGCCGCGCGCGCCCAGTAACGGCAAGCCAAGGTCTGGTAAAGAAGCGGGCCATTCAACAGGACATCCATGGCGCGATCCGGTGTTCTGACCTGCACCGCGCCTAGCGTCTCTTCCCAAAAATCCGTGACTTCCCGGTGCACAGCGTCGAGATCGGCGGCGCGGTAACGTTCGATCAACGCTCGCGCCTCGACGGCGTCGGCGCCTTGACCGAGCAGGAAGACGACCTCGGTCGTGCCACCGACCTCAAGTTCCAACGTCGCCTGCAGGGCGGCGCAGGGATCCAGGCCGGCGCCAACCCGCCCCGACAGCGGGATGGCGGCGGCCAGCGCAGCGGGATTACCGATGGTGCCATTGCGACCGATGAACTCGCGGCGATCCCCGGTCCAGGCCGTCTGACGCGCGCCCAAGTCGCCGAACGCGATGCGCTGGCCATGATGGATATTCCAGGGGTTGCGCGCAAACAGCGCGCCAGTCGCGGCATCGCGCTCGCTCATGACGGTCGGCGCCGAGGCGCCGCGCGACAGGCCGAGCACCCATTCGGCAAAGGCCGTGACGGATAGCCGCCGCGGACGGTCCGAGAGGTTGCGGATAACGAGGCGCGAGATCTTGAGAGGGTCCGACAGCGGCACGTACTGCAGCAGGTCGAGACTGATGCCCTGCGTCGTGACCTCGAAGCGGCTGTAGCCGCGCCCGTGCCGGGCGATGTAGGACGCCTGCTCGATCCGGATGGGCAGCGCCGTTGGCGTCCAGAGCGCGCCACTGTCGAGGTCATGTACGTAAAGAACCTCGCCCGGGCGATCGCTGACCGGATCGTTGGACCAAGGAGTGAGTTGGTTGTCTCGGCTGTTCTGCGACCAGGTATAGCCGCCGCCTTCAGCGGCGACCTGGAAGCCGAACGAGGGATTGGAGACGACATTGATCCACGGCGCCGGCGTCGACTGCCCGGGCCCCAGCACCGTGACGTACTCGCGGCCGTCGGACGAGAAACCGCCAAGGCCATTGAAGAATTGCAGGGCCGCCAAGTCTGCGACAGGCTTTTCCAGGACGCCGGCATCGCCCGCAGGCTTGCGGGCGGCAGGTGGCATCTCAGGGCGTGGCGCCACCACGCGGTCAAGCTGATGTGCCAGACCGCCGCGACGGCTCAGCAGGACGACCCGCGCGACGGCAAGCAGCAGGGCGCGGATCTCTCCGGCAATCAGGTCGCTGCGCAGGACGAAGATGCCCCCAGCCTCGCGTTCAGCGCCAAGATGGGTCCGCGAACGGCTGGTGCGGACCAGCATCTCCAGGGCGACCTGCAGGTCCTGCACGTAGGAGGCGCCGCGCTCGTTCAGGATCACGAGGTCGACTGCCAGCCCCTTCAGCCGCCAGTACTCGCGGGCACGCAACACCTCGCGGACGACACCTGAATCCTCGACCTCGTCGATGCGCACCACGACGATCGGCACGTCACCGGAGATACCCTGAGCCCACAGAAGGTGCCGTGGGGCCAACCCGCGCGCGATGGTGTCCGATGAGGAGCGCAGCGCGGGATTGGCGTAGATCACGTGGCCCGCCAGGCGCTGATAGAGGCTGGCCTGCAGGGGAGTGATGTCGAGATGGCGCAGCTGCACCTGGGCCTGCGTCCAGGCCAGCGTGGCCGCCCGCTCGAAAGCATTGGCATCCTGATGCTTGTCGATGGCATCGAGCAACGCCTCACGCGAGCTGGCGACGACCGTCCAGAACGCGACGCGCGCAAACCCGCCGGGCGGGACCCGCACGCGTCGGCGCAGCGCAAAGACCGGATCGAGCACGGTCCCGACGGTGTTGGAGAGCGGTCGGCCGTCGAGGGCGGCAACGGCATTGCCGACGGCGTTGCCGCGGCCGAGGAAGCGCGCACGGTCGGTCTCGATCTCGATCCCGCCCACCGCCTCGCCCTCGACGACGGCAAGATGGGCGGCCCACAGTTCCGGCTCGTCCGGGCTGCGCCGCCGCCGCGTCGCCAGGATGGCGCCGGCGGTTGCCAGATATTCGGTCTCCACGAACAGCTTGGAGAAGGCTTGGTGTGCTGCATCCGCCGCCGGAGCCGCCAGCACGATCTCGGCGTAGGACGTGACCTCGATGTCGCGAGGCTCACCGCCGGCGTTGGCGATGGAGACGCGCCGGACCTCAGCATCGACTTCGGGCGACACGACGACGTCGAGCGTCGTCGTGAGAACGCCGTCGCGCCGCACGAACTCGGCCCGATCCTCGGAGAACATGACGTCGTAGCTGTCGGGCGGCGTGCCAAG
>DASTWT010000250.1:0-6322 GCA_035765815.1 Luteimonas sp.
CATCGGGCCGGCCGGCGCATCGATCGCCTCCAGCGCGACCAGCGCCTGGCGCAGGGCCTCGCGCGCGAACCGTTCCGGCTGTCCGCCGGCGAACAGTTCGGCGTAGCCGTAGCGGCCACCGCCACCGGCGTAGCCGGATTCGCGGCGGCCGTCCTGCTCGACGATCACCTGCACGTTGACGCGCACCAGCGGCCGCACGTCGGCGGCGAGCACGCCGTCGCTGCGCGCGACCAGCACGGTGTCGACGCCGCCGGCGAGGCTCACGACCACCTGCTTCACGCGCGGATCGGCGGCGCGCAGCAGGCGATCGAGCTTGCGCAAGGCTTCGACCTTCTCCTCGTTGCCGAGGCCGTCGACCGGATCGATCGCGGGATACAGCGCGCGCGCGTTGCCCGTCGACAGGTTGCGCGCGCCGACGAGCGCGCCGCCGCCGCGGGCGATGCTGCGCGCCGAGCGCGACGCCTCGAGCAGCGCGTTCGCGTCGACGTCGTCGGAATACGCGAAGCCGGTCTTCTCGCCGGCGATCGCGCGCACGCCGACGCCCTGCTCGATCGAATGCGCGCCGTCCTTGACGATGCCGTCCTCGATGGTCCAGTTCTCGCGGCGCGAATGCTGGAAGTAGAGGTCGCCGAAATCCACGCCCGGCCCGAGCAGCGTGCCGAAGGCGCGTTCGAGGCCGGCGGCGTCGAGGCCGGCGGGCACGAGCAGGCGGGATTCGGCGAGCTGGAGCGGCGTGGTCATGCGGGGCTTGCCTCTTGGCGGGAATGCGTGGCGATGCGATGCGCAACGGCATGGACGATCTGCGGGCGGACGCCGCCCGTTCAACCCGCGCGCCTCAGTCGGACGGCGGCACGGGTGCGGGCGCCGGGGCCGCCGGCGCGGGCTCGCGGCTGGCGACCTCGACCTTGGGTTCCTTCCACGGGCCCGTCACGTGGTACGACTTCGCCGCGAGCTGGCCCAGCGGCTTGCGCAGCACGGCGTTGGCCGCGGCGCCGATCGCCGCGCCCACCGGCCCGCCGGCGATCGCGCCGACCGCGGTGAGCAGGTTGCCGGCGCGGGGCACCACCTCGATCGCCTGGTCGAAGCTCTGCGCGCGCAGGTCGGCGGTCCCGCGGATCCGGATCTCGGCGGCGGGGCCGGCGATCCTGAGGTCGTCGCTCGAGGCCTTGCCGTCGCCGACGCGCACGAGCCCCTTGAGGCTGTCGAAGGCGAACCCCTTGTCGAAGAAGTCGTGGAAGTCGAGGGTCAGGCGCCGCGGCAGCTGGGCGATGCCGAGCAGGCCGAGGACGCGGCCCGCGCCGGGCTCGAGTTCGACGAGGCGGCCGTCCGTGACGTCGAGCGCGAGCGTGCCGTCGACCGCGGGCGCGGCGAAGTCGCCGGGGCTGCCGGGCCAGCGGCCGTCGAATTTCGCGCTGCCCTTGCCTTCGGCGAGCTGGCCGCCGTAACCGAGTCCTTCGAGCAGCGCGCCGAAGTCGCGGGTGTCGACCGTCGCCTGCAGGCGCGTGCGCGCGGCCGCGCCGCGGCCGAGCCAGTCGCCGCTCGCGTCGATCGCCTGCCCTGGCGCCTGCGCCTGCGCGCGCACGATGCGCAGGCCGCCGGGGACCGGCTGCGTGCGCAGCGCGGCCTGGCCGAGCGCCGCGGTGCCGACGTGCAGGTCGGCGATGTCGATCGACAGCGGCGGCACCGCGGCGGGATCCGTGCCATCCGCCGGCGGCCGGGGCGCGGCGTTCGCGGCGGCGGCGGACGGCGCGCCGGGCGGCGACAACGGCCAGTACAGGCGGTCGAAGCGCCCGGCGACCGTGGCGCCCTGCGCGTCGGGCACGCGCAGGCTGCCATGGATCGCGTCGCCGTCCAGTTGCACCGAGACCGCATCGCCGGCGCGCGCGAGCTGCAGGCGCGTGTCCGGGAAGCCGGTGCCGAGCAGTTCCAGGCGCGCGGCGACGAGATCGACGCGGCGCAGCGCGAAGCCGTCGCCGCCGCCGGCCTTCGACGGGGTGGCGGCGCTGTCGCCGCCGCGGGCGACCGACACCCATTCCAGCGCGTCGAGCGCGTCGGTGCGGCCGGTCACGACCAGGCCGGACGCCGGCGGCGCATCGGCGACGGTGTCGCTGCCGAGCACGACGCGCACGCCGGTCTGCGCGCCGCTGCGCGCGCGCAGCGCGAGGCGGCGGCCGAGCGTCACGCGCACTTCGCCGTCGCCGACCGGAAGCATGGTGTCGATGGTCGCGGGCAGCACCGCCGCCGCCGGTTTCGCCAGCGGCGCCGGCAGGTCGAGCGCGGTGCCGGCGAGGCTCGAGCGCAGCTGCAGCCGCGCGGCGGTCGACGGCGTCGCCGCCGCCTGCGACCCGGGGGATTTCGCCACCGGCCGCGCGGGCGTCGGCGCGCGGGGGATCGTCAGCAACGCGGTCCAGTCCGAACGCCCGCTCGCGCGCCCCTGCAGCCAGTCGAGTTCCGGCACGCGCTGCAGCAGCCTGTCCGCGGGCAGGTTGGCTTCGAGCACGGCTTCGAACGCCTGCCTGCGATCGTGCGTTTCGTCGCCGGCGCGCAGGCTCAGCCGCGCCGGCGCGCCTTCGTGGCGCACCGCGAGGCGCTCGGCGCCGAAGCCGCCGCTGCCGTAATGCGCGCGGCCGCGGACGTCGTCGAACGCGAGCTTCCAGCGCTTTTCCTCCATGCGCACGCCGGCCAGCGCGACGGTGCCGTCGATCTTCGCCGCGCCCTCGTCGCGGTGCAGCGGCAGGTCGAGGCCGAAGGTGACCGCGGCCAGGCCGCGCGCCGAGAGGTTGTCGAGCGTGTCGCCGTATTCGCCGTGCAGCGGGCTCGCGCGCAACAGCGCGAGCAGGCGCGAGGCGTCGCCGCCGCCTTGCGCGTCGACCAGCAGCGGCGCCTGGCCGAAGCGCGCGATGCCCGCGTCGAACCGCCGGATGCCGACGCCGGCGAGCACGCCCTTGCCGGACACGTGGAAGCCGTCGGCGACGAAGGCGATGTCGCCGTCGACGTGCTCCGCCGCCGGCCAGTCGGGCTGGAACTTCAGGCGCGCGTCGTCCAGGTACGCGGTGACCCGGAACAGGCCGCGGGCCGGATCGCCGGGCTCGCTGCGGAACGGCCAGTGGTCGAGGTCGCCGGAGACGATCGCGCGCGCCCCCACGAGGCGCCCGCCCTGCAACGCATCGTCCAGCCAGTGGATCGCGGCTGGCGGCATGAGGTAGTGGATCCAGAAGCCCTTGGCCGCGGTGATCGCGGTCGGATCGATGGCGGCGGCGAGGTCGATCCAGGGCCGCGTGCCGTCGTTCTGGAACCACATGCCGCCGCGCACCGTCGCGCCGAAGTCGTCGCCGCGCACGCGCAGCGCGCCGCTGCCGAAGCGCCAGCCCGCGCCTTCGCGCCAGCCGGCGACCGTGCCTTCCAGGCGCGCCGGATGCGGCACGCCGAATCCCGCGGGCCAGTCGAAGCGGAACGGCGCGCGCGGATCGAAGCGCAGCGCGAAGCCGGCCTCGTCGCCACGCAGGTCGCCGGCCAGGCCGGTGAAGCCGGGGGCGTGACCCGTCGGCGCGAAGCCGACGCCGTCCAGGCGCGCCGACACGCGCAGCGCGCCGCCCGAAGCCGCGGCCACGAGGTTGGTCGCGGTGCCGCGCGGCGCGGCGTCGACGAGCCAGCGCCGCAGCGCCGGCGGCATGCGGTCGCCCAGTGCCGCCACCTGCAGCAGCGGGCCGATGTCGAGGCGATGCGCGCGCAGTGCGAAGCGCTGGCCGCCGCCGAGCGAGAGGCCGTCGAGCACGCGCGAAGCGCCGTCGTCGATGCGCAGGCGCGGCGCGTCGAGGCGCCAGCCGCCGGCGACCGCCTGCCAGCGCGCGCGCAGCGCGAGCCCGCGCAGACGCACCCGCGGCGCGGCGCGCGCGGTGGGCGCCGCGACGCCTGCGGCGCGGCCGGCGGGGAAAGGCGCGCCGCGCAGGCCGACGCCGACGAATTCGCCGTCCACCTGCACTTCGGCCACGCGATGCGCGTGCAGCCGGATCCAGGCTTCGCCATGCCCGGTGCCGGCATCGACGGCGGCGCCGGCGAAGCGCAGCAGCGGCGACCAGGCCGCGAGGTCGGCGTTGCGCGCGAGCACGTGGCCGCGCCCGTCGCCGGCGACGCGATCGAAATCGAGCGCCGCCAGCACCGGCGCCACGCCGTCGCGGATCCAGGCGCGCGCGCCGATGCGCACGCGGTCGCCGTCGACGCGCAGGCGCAGGTCGACGTGCGGGATGCGGGCGTCGATCCCGAGCGCGGGCGCGTGGATCGCGAGGCGCCCGCCGATCACCTGCAGCTCGCCGAGGCCCTCGAGCTGCGCGAACGGATCGCCGCCCGGCGTGTCCTCGCCCGGCAGGCCGCGCACCTGCCAGCGGCCGGCGGCATCGCGCTCGAGGGTGAGGTCGAGCCCGCGCAGGCGCAGCTCGGTGAACGAACGCCCCGGCAGCAGGCCGGCGTATTGCGACACCAGCATCTCGGCGTCGCCGATGCGCAGCGTGTCGGCACCGCTGCCCAGGCGCAGGTTGTCGAGTCGCAGCAGCGGGCCGCGCCGGGTCCAGCGCGTCTCGACGCGGTCGAACGCGACCGGGCGATGCACGCGCTCGCCGAGGAACGACGCGATCCGGTCCGGATGGCGCTGGACCATCGGCAGCAGCTGGCTCGCGATGCCGTATGCGAGCGCCATCAGCGCCAGCGCGACCGCCAGCCCGTACCAGAGCCCCTTCCGGGCCAGGTGCAGGTGGCGGTGGAACCGCGGGCTCATCGCCGCCTTCCGGCGCGCCGCGCCGCGCGGCCGGGCGCGCCCCGTCGCGGCCGGCGCTCAGAGCAGGACGACATCGAACTGCTCCTGCAGGTACTGCGCATCGCCCTGGAAGCGGATCGACTTGCCCAGGAATTCCTCGAGTTCGGCGACGGCAGGCGATTCCTCGTCGGTGATGCGGGCGACGACCTTCGGCGAGGCGATCACCAGCAGCCGCGCCGCGTCGAACTGGCGCACCGCGCGGGTGATCTCGCGGAAGATCTCGTAGGTCACGGTTTCCGCCGTCTTCAGCATGCCGCGGCCGCCGCATTCGTGGCAGGGCTCGCACAGCTGGCGCTCGAGCGACTCGACCGTGCGCTTGCGCGTCATCTCGACCAGGCCCAGCGGCGAGAAATCGTAGACGGTGGTGCGCGCGTGGTCGCGGGCGAGCGACTTCTCGAGCGTGCGCAGCACCTGGCGCCGGTGCTCGGCGTCGTGCATGTCGATGAAGTCGATGATGATGATCCCGCCCAGGTTGCGCAGCCGCAGCTGCCGCGCGACCGCCTGCGCGGCCTCCAGGTTGGTGCGGTAGACGGTTTCCTCGAGGTTGCGCTGGCCGAGGAACGAGCCGGTGTTGACGTCGACCGTGGTCATCGCCTCGGTCTGGTCGATCACGAGGTAGCCGCCCGACTTCAGCGGCACTTCCTTCTCCAGCGCGTGCTGGATCTCGTCCTCGACGCCGTACAGGTCGAAGATCGGGCGCGCGCCGGAATAATGCTCGATGCGCGCCGACAGCCCGCCTTCGTCCGCCGGCACCAGCGGCGGCATGTACTGCGCGGCGAACGCGCGCAGGCGCTCGCAGGTCTCGCGCGAATCCACCTTGACCTTCTCGACGTCGCGCCGCATCAGGTCGCGCACCGCGCGCATCGGCAGGCTCAGGTCCTCGTACACGCAACTGCCGACGGCGCTGTCGCGCACCCGCGCCTCGACCAGCGCCCAGGCGCGGCTGAGGTAGGCGATGTCCTCGGCGAGCGCCTCTGCGGGCTGCCCTTCCGCGTTGGTGCGGACGATGTAGCCGAAGCCGCCGTGCGGCGCGGCGAGCTCCGTCACCAGGCCCTTCAGGCGCGCGCGCTCGGCTTCGTCCTCGATCCGCGCCGACACGCCGACCACCTTCGACTGCGGCAGCAGCACGAGGTAGCGCGACGGAATGCTGATCTGCGTCGTGAGGCGCGCGCCCTTGCTGCCGATCGGGTCCTTGACCACCTGCACGACGACGTCCTGGCCCTCGCGCAGCAGTTCGGAGATCGGCGCGGCCGGCGCGGCGACGCCCGCCGGCGGCTCGGAGGCTTCGCCGCGCGCGGGCAGCGGGCGCTGGATGTCGTTGGCGTGCAGGAACGCCGCGCGCTCCAGCCCGACTTCGACGAACGCGGCCTGCATGCCGGGCATCACCCGCTGCACCTTGCCCTTGTAGATGTTGCCGACCACGCCGCGCGACCAGCCGCGCTCGATGTGCAGCTCCTGCAGCATGCCGTTCTCGACCACGGCGACGCGGGTCTCGCGCGGGGTGACGTTGAC
>DASTWT010000251.1:0-2230 GCA_035765815.1 Luteimonas sp.
CCTGGCAGATCAGCAGGATCTCGGCGCCGGCCTCGGCGGCGGGCAGGAACGCGCCGGGCTCGGCTTCCAGCGCTTCGCGTGCGGCCCCGATCGCGCCTTCGGCCATGCCCAGCGCGCGTTCGTGCGCCGCGCGCACGTCCACCAGCAGCGCGCCGACGCGCTGGCGCGCGAGCGCCGCTGCCGGTTCGAGTTCGGGAATGTCGCCGCGGGGGTCGTCCACGCAGCGGATTATCCGCGTTCCGTGCCCGGCGCGCTGCGCGTGGACAGGAACGGCCCGGCCTCAGTAGGGCAGCACGTCCACTTCGGTCCCCGCGGGATAGTCGCGCGCGCCTTCGTCCAGCACGATCAGCGCGTCTGAATCGGCTGCCGCGCGCATGCGATGCGAACCGTCGGCCGGGTTGGGCTCGACCTCGAGGACGCCTGCCGCGTCCTGTCGCAAGCGTCCGCGCAGGAACTCGAGGCGCTCGTGCGACTTGTGCCAGGACGACGCCAGCCGTGCCCGCCAGCGCGGCCGCGAGGCCGCCCGTCCCTGCAGGCGGTCGAGCAGCGGACGGGCGAACACGAGGTACGTCGCCAGCACGGACACCGGATTGCCCGGCAGGCACAGGAACAGCGCATCGCCGAGGCCGCCGCCACCCGCGAACAGCACCGGCATGCCGGGACGCATCCGCACCTTCCAGAAATGCACGACGCCTTCGGCCTGCAGCAGCGCCGGGATGTGGTCCTTTTCGCCCGCCGAGACCGCGCCGCAGGTCAGCACCAGGTCGAACGCGTGGCCCGCGTGGCGCAGCGCGGACTCGACCAGCGCCGGGTCGTCGGGCAGCGTCGGCCACGCCACCGGTTCCAGGCCGTCGGCGCGCAGCAGGCCCATGAGCTGTTCGCGGTTGGAGTCGTAGACCTGGCCCGGCTCGAGCGGCAGGCCCGGCTCCACCAGTTCGTCGCCCGTCGTGAACACCGCGACCGTCGGCCTGCGCGCGACCTCGATCTCCGCCAGGCCCTGCGATGCGGCGAGCGCGATGCGCGACGGCGTGAGCGGCATGCCGGCGGCGAGCACGACGTCGCCGGCGCGCGTGTCCTCGCCGGCGCGGCGGACGTGCTGTCCCGGCGACGGCGGCACCTGGATCCGCACTTCGCCGCCTTCGAGCTGCGCGTTTTCCTTCATCACCACCGTGTCGGCGCCCGCGGGCAGCGGCGCGCCGGTGGTGATGCGCGCGCATTCGCCCGCGGCGAGCGACAGGCCGAGCGCGCGGCCGGCGAACTGCTCGCCCGCAAGCCGCAGCCGCGTGCCTTCGCCGCGCAGGTCGGCATGGCGCAGCGCGAACCCGTCCATCGCGGAATTGTCGAACGGCGGCTGCGCGACCCCGGCCACGACGTCGCGCGCGAGGATCGCGCCATGCGCGCGCGCCAGCGCGACGCGCTCGGCGGGCATGCGGCGCGCATCGGCGGCGCGGTCGAGGAGCGCGCGGGCCTCCTCGAAGGCGATGCGGGTCGGGAACGACGGGGCCTGCGGCATGCGCGTGGTTCCGGTCAGGCGACGCCCGCGGCGGCGAGGTCGCCCGGCGTGTTGAGGTTGCCGAAGCGCGTCCCGGCGAAGCGCACGCGCGCCATGCCGAGCCGCGCCTGCAGCGCGTGCACCGCATGATCGCCCGAAGCGAGCGCCGGCGCGAGCGCATCGCGGAGCGCCGCGACCGGCCACAGTGCGAGCAGCGGCTGGAGGCCATCATCGTCCTCCGCCATGGCGCCGCCCTCGCCCGCCGCGCGCAGCCGCGCGGGCAGCGTCGCGTCCACCGAGAGCACGTCGACCGGCACCGTCAGCAGCCATGGCGTCGCGCAGGCCGCCGCGAGCGCGTCGATGCCGCCGAGGGGGCCGATGCCGTCGAACCGGTCGGCCACGACGCGCAGGCCGAGCGCGCGATAGCGTTCCGGTTCGCGATTGGCGCTGACCAGCACCGTTTCGAGGCCGGTGCCGAGGCGCTGCGCCAGCGCGAGCACCAGCGGCATGCCGTCGCGCTCCAGCCAGGCCTTGTCGCGGCCACCCAGGCGGGTGGCGCCGCCGCCGGCGAGGATGCCCAGCGTCGTGCCCACGCCTGCGTTCACTTGCCGCGCTTGGCGTGCCGGATCAGGCGCTTCTTCTTCGCCACCTGGCGGTCGGTGAGCACGTTCTTCTTGTCCTTGTACGGGTTGTCGCCTTCCTTGAACACGAAGCGCACCGGCGTGCCGACCAGCTTGA
>DASTWT010000252.1:0-6082 GCA_035765815.1 Luteimonas sp.
ACGTCGGCCTCGATCGGGTTGAACATCTTCATCGCCTCGATGATGCCGAGCGTGTCGCCGGCCTTGACCGCCTGGCCGACGGTGACGAACGGCGGCTTGTCCGGCGCGGGCGAGGCGTAGAACGTGCCGACCATCGGCGAGCGCACGACGTCGCCGTCGGGCAGCTGCTCGGCCGCGGGCTTGGGCGCGCCGCCCGTGGCGGCCTGGACCGGCGAATTCATCGGCATCGGCGCCGCGGCGGGCGCGGCCTGCACGTAGGACGCGGCCGGCGCCATCGCGACCATGCCGCCCTGCGGCGTCCGCGCCAGGCGCACCGACTCCTCGCCTTCCTTGATCTCGATCTCGGCGAGGTTCGACTCCTCGAGCAGGTCGATCAGCTTCTTGATCTTGCGCAGGTCCATGGCGGTTCTCTTCAGTTCGAAAGGGTCAGGCGGCGAGCCGGGCGAGGGCCGCGTCCAGGGCGTAGCGGTAACTGTCGGCGCCGAAGCCGGCGACCACGCCCACCGCGAGGTCGCTGAAATAGCTGGTCCGGCGGAACGGCTCGCGCGCGTGCGGGTTCGAGAGGTGGATCTCGATGAAGGGGATGGCGACCGCGGCCAGCGCGTCGCGCAAGGCCACGGATGTATGGGTGAAGGCGGCCGGATTGACGAGGATGAACGACGTTCCATCCTTCGCGGCGGCCTGGACCCGGTCCACCAAGGCCGATTCGCTGTTCGACTGCAGCGACTCGAGCGTGTGCCCGGCGGCGGCCACGCGCGCGGCGAGGTCGGCGTCGATCTCCGCCAGCGTCGTGCGCCCGTAGACCTCAGGCTCGCGGCTGCCGAGCAGGTTGAGGTTGGGGCCGTGCAGGAGCAGCAGTCGGGCCATGCGCGCGCGGGTCGGGAGGGACGCGCAGTTTGCGCGGTCGCGCCAATGCTGTCCAGTTCGCCGATGTTCGCCGTAATTTAAGCGATTGATTGAAAATCAGGGCCGGGCCCAGCGGTCGATTTCCCCGTGCGCGAACGGGCCGATCCGCTGCTTCAGCAGGCGGCCGTCGGCGGAAAGCAGCACGGAATACGGCAGTACCCCGCGCGGATTGCCCAGGCGGACCCCGGCATCGGCCGGGCCCGGCGCATCCAGGGCGATCGGGTAGGACACCGGCACCTTGCCGAGGAATTCGCGGACGTTCGCTTCGTCATCGAGGGCGATGCCGATCACCTGCACGCCCCCGGTCCCCTGGCTGGCGGCGAAGCGCTGCAGCTCCGGCATCTCCTCGACGCAAGGGCCGCACCAGGAGGCCCAGACGTTGACCAGCAGCGGCCGCCCGGCGAAGTCGTCCGGCAGCGAGACCCGGCCGCCGCCGAAGCGCGGGAGCGTCAGCGGCGCGATCCTTTCCCCGCGTTCGGCGACGCTGACGCCCGCAGGTGGCGGCGGCGCCCCCGCCGACAGCGCGCTGCCGAGCAGGCGCTGCCCCAGTTCGGTGCGCAGCAGCGGCCCCGGGCCCGTGGTGGCCAGGCTCGCGAGCGCGCCCAGCGCGCCCGCCGCGATCGCCACCAGCACGACCTTGGTCGACGGGCGCATCGTCTTCGCGGCTCGGCAGGCCGGGCGCGGCTCAGCGGCCGCCCGCGGCCGCGCGCTGCAGCCGGTCCCGGAATGCGGGCGCCTTCTCGAAGCCGACCAGCCGCAGCGTGCGCAATTCCTGCCCGCCGGCGAAGAACAGCGTGCCCGGCGGCCCGAGGATGCCGAAGCGCTCCATCAGCGCCTGGTCGACGTCGTCGTTCGCGGTGACGTCGGCCTTCAGCAACACGAAGCCGCGCATCGCCGCTTCCACCGCCGGATCGGTGAACGTGTACCGCTCCATCTCCTTGCAGCTCACGCACCAGTCGGCATAGAAGTCGAACAGCACGGGCGTGCCCGACGCGGCGGCGGCCGCGAGCTCGCGGTCGAGGTCCTGCGACGACTTGATGGTGCGGAACGCGGGGGCCTCCTGCGCGGCGGCCGCGGCGCCATGCAGGCCGGCGAGCGGCCGCAGCGGGTCGGTGCCGCCGGCGAGCGCGCCGAACAGTTCGCCCGCGCCGAGCACCGCGAGCACCAGCATCGCGAAGCGCGCGCCCGCGCGCCCGCCCGCGGAGGCCGGCGCGAGCGTCGACGCCCAGGCCGCGGCCGCGAGCGCGAGCAGGCCCCACAGCGCGAGCGTCGCTGCCGGCGGCAGGATCCGCGAGAGCATCCACACCGCCAGCCCCACGAACAGGAAGCCGAACACGCGCTGCACGCCGATCATCCACGGCCCGTTCGCGGGCAGGCCGCGACCGGCCGCGGCGCCGAACACCAGCAGCGGTGCGCCCATCCCCATCGCGAGCAGGAACAGCGCTGCGCCGCCGAGCACCGGATCGTGGCTCTGGCCGATGTACAGCACGGCCGCGGCGAGCGGCGGCGCGACGCACGGCCCGACGATCAGCGCCGACAGCGCGCCCATCGCCGCCACGCCGGCAACGGAACCGCCGCGCTGGCGATCGCCGAGCAGGCCGAGGCGCGAACGCAGCCCGCGCGGCAGCTGCAATTCGTACAGCCCGAACGACGACAGCGCGAGCGCGATGAACAGCGCCGCGAACGCGCCGATGATCCAGGGCTTCTGGAACGCCGCCTGCAGGTTCGCGCCGAGCAGCCCGGCGACGACGCCGGCCGCGGTGAACACCAGCGCGTTGGCGAGCACGTAGACGAACGACAGCCACAGCGCGCGGCCGGTGCCCAGGCGCGTGCCCTGGCCGGCGATCAGGCCGGAGAGGATCGGGATCATCGGCAGCACGCATGGCGTGAACGCCAGCAGCAGGCCGGCGCCGAAGAAGCCCAGCAACGCGAGCCAGCGCCCGTGGCCGGACAGCGATCGCGCGAGCCGGCTGTCTTCGGCCAGCGATTGCGCGGCGACGCCTGCGCCGGAAGCGGCCGTCGCGCCGTCGCCGCTTGTCGTGCCGGCCGCCGGGCTTCCCGCCGTCGCTGCCGCCGTCGCCGCGTCGGCGCCGTTCGCAGCATTGGCCGCCGCGGCTGTCGCATCGGGTGCGATCTCCGCCGATGCTGCAACGGCCGGCGTCGGCGTCGCCGGCAAGTTCGTCGCCACCGCCGCCGCGGGAAGATCGATCGCGACGCTGCGGGTCATCGGCGGATAGCAGATGCCGCCGGTCTGGCAGCCCTGGAACGTGGCTTCGATCGCGATTTTCGTTGCGGGGCCGGCGGGGCGTCGCAGCGGCAGGGGCACGTCGACCTGGTCGAAGTACACGACCGTCCGGCCGAAGTGCTCGTCGCGATGCAGGACGCCGGCGGGCCACCGCGGCTTGCCGGCTGCGATCCCCGGCGCGCCGCGCACACGGAAGCTGCTGCGGTCGCGATACAGGTAGTAGCCCTGCGCCGGCGTGAACCGCAGCAGCAGCGCGCCGGGGCCGTCGGCGATCGCCTCGAACACGAAGGCCTGCGTGTCGGGTAGCGGCGCGCGCACGCCGCCGGCCGCGGTGCCGCCTGCGCCCGGCAGCTGCAGCGCGCCCCCGCGTGGCGAGGGCAACAGCCCCGGCAGGCCACCGGACCCGGCGGGCACCACGTCGGTCGCACCCGAAGCCGGTGCCGCAGCCGTCGTGCCAGCGGCCGCCGGCAGCGCCACGGCGACGGTGCGCGTCTGCGGCGGATAGCAGACGCCCGCGTCCGCGCAGCCCTGGTACTTCACCTTCAGCACGAGCCGGGACGCGCCGGCGTCCGCCGCGCCCGGCAGCGTCGCGCGCAACTCGCCGCGATAGGTTTCGACGTCGCCGAAGAACTCGTCGTGGTGGCGGTCCCCGCGCGGCATCTGCAACGTGCCGGGCGCGAAACCGCCGCCTTCGACCTGCACCGAGATCCGGTGCCGGTACAGGTAGTAGCCCGGCGCGATCTTCCACCGCAGCTCGATGCGGTCGCGCTGCGGCGCGGTCGCCGAAAGCGCGAACGCCTGGTCGACGGGCAGCAGGTCCTTTTCGTCCACGGCGCGCGCCGGCGACGGCAGGGCGAACGACAACACGGCCAGCAGCAGCGCCGCCAGCCACGCCGTCGCGAACCGCGACGGCCATCGATGCGCGTTGCGCGCCAGGGTCATGCCTGCTCTCCGGGATCGCACGCCGGCGGCGCGCCGGCGACATTGTCGGCGATCCACCCGAGGTATGCCGGGAGCCCGCCCGCCGCTTCGACCGCGACCAGTTCCGGGAGTTCGTAGGGATGCAGGGCGACGAGCCGCGCCTGCAGCGCCGGCAGGGCCGTGCGCGTGGTCTTGATGAGCAGCAACGCCTCATCGCCCTCCTCGACCTCGCCGCGCCAGCGGTAGACGGAACGCATCCCCGGCAGCACGTTGGCGCAGGCGGCCAGGCGCTCGCCGACCAGGGTGCGCCCGATGCCCGCGGCGACCTCGGCGTCGGGGCAGGCGCAGAAGCAGACGAGGGCGTCCATCAGAGGCCCTCGAAACCGCTGCCGGCCGGGTGCCGCGAGCGCCGGCCGGTGCGCTGCGACGCCAGCTGCTCGGCGAGCTCGAGCAGCGGCAGGCGCGCCGCCACCGGCGCGTCGCGGAAGGCGTTGAGCAGGCGCCGCTCCTGCGGGTCGTCGACCAGCAGGGCGTCGACGGCGGCCACCGAATCCAGCAGCGATTCCGCCGACGGGGTCATCGGCCCGCGCCCGGTCGCCAGCCACTCGAACTGGACGCCGGTGAGCAGCGCCAGCTGCCGCAGGTTGTTGGCGCTGGGCTTGCCGCGCTGCGCTTCCCAATGGCTGACGGCGCTGCGCTGGACGCCGAGTTCCAGCGCGAGCTGCGCCTGCGAGAGGCCGGCGCTGCGCCGGGCGATGCGGATGCGGTGCGCGGCTGCGCCGGCGCTGTTGCTGTCCTGGCTCATGGGACTCTCCCCGGGCGTACGCTAATTTCAATAGCCATGTTAACGAAAATAGCCTACAGTGGTCTAGTTTCAGTAGCCTTGCCGGCACCGACCCGGTCTTCACATGGCGCGGCTGCTGGGTTTGTGGTGAAGATGCTAGCGGAACTAGCTTTTTTCCGCACGGGCGGCTCTTCCCTTCCCGTGCAGGCGCGGAGATGCTGTCGTCAACGACATGGATGTCGGTCTCGATCGCAACGGTCGAGCGACAAGCAGCCGGGTCGGGTCGATTGGGCGACTCTTCCGCAGGCGGCGTCGAACCCGGGCGCGCATTCTCCCCTGGAATGCGCGCCTTTTTTATTGCCCGCGCGCAGGCCGCGCCCTTGAATCGCGCGCCCGGCGCCCCATCTCCCGCTGGTCCCGCCAATCGCGGGCACTTTTCGCGCCGTCCTTGGCACTCGGTTTCGCCGACTGCTAAGATCGCCGGCCGTTTCTTCCGCCAATCAAGCACTTGCGAGGATTGCAATGAACATCAAGCCGCTTTACGACCGCGTCGTCATCAAGCGCA
The DNA here is from genome assembly GCA_035765815.1 of Luteimonas sp. GTDB lineage: Bacteria > Pseudomonadota > Gammaproteobacteria > Xanthomonadales > Xanthomonadaceae > Cognatiluteimonas. The sequence goes on from DASTWT010000252.1 coordinate 5,422, forward strand.
TGGAAGAGGAGAAGATGTCCGCCGGCGGCATCGTGATCCCCGATACCGCCACCGAGAAGCCGATCAAGGGCGAGATCGTCGCCGTCGGCGAGGGCAAGGCGCTGGACAACGGCTCCGTGCGCGCCCCGAAGGTGAAGGTCGGCGACAAGGTGCTGTTCGGCAAGTACAGCGGCACCGAGGTCAAGCTCGACGGCACCGACTACCTGGTGGTGAAGGAAGACGACATCTTCGCCGTCCTCGGCTGAGCGTCGCTCCTCGTATCCACGTCACCCCCTGAATTCTCTTTGAGGTAACTGCAATGGCTGCCAAGGAAATCCGTTTCGGCGAGGACGCGCGCTCCAAGATGGTGCGCGGCGTGAACATCCTCGCCAATGCCGTCAAGGCCACCCTGGGCCCGAAGGGCCGCAACGTCGTGCTCGAGAAGAGCTACGGCGCGCCGACGATCACCAAGGACGGCGTGTCCGTCGCCAAGGAGATCGAGCTGGCCGACAAGTTCGAGAACATGGGCGCGCAGATGGTGAAGGAAGTCGCGTCGAAGACTTCCGACAACGCCGGCGACGGCACCACCACCGCCACCGTGCTGGCGCAGGCGCTGATCCGCGAGGGTTCGAAGGCGGTCGCCGCCGGCATGAACCCGATGGACCTCAAGCGCGGCATCGAC